>JASJDF010000082.1 GCA_030065715.1 Xenococcaceae cyanobacterium MO_188.B19
ACTGCTGCTGCAATGGCGATCGCATCTGAAGGGAGAATCGATCCCATTCTCTTACTGCTTACTTTACTGGGAGGCACATTAGCAGCAGCTTCTGCCCAAGTCATGAACTGTATCTATGACCGAGATATCGATTATGATATGGTGCGAACTCGCAAACGTCCCATTCCTTCAGGAAACATTCACCCTGTCCAAGCTCTTATATTCGCCATTATTCTCGGTATTTCATCCTTTTCCCTATTAGCAGTATTTGTGAATTTGCTGGCTGCTGGTTTGGCTATGTCGGGGATCGTCTTCTATATGTTGATTTATACCCACTGGCTAAAACGTCATACTACTCAAAATATCGTCATTGGTGGTGCTGCGGGGGCAATTCCGCCTTTAGTGGGATGGGCTGCTGTTACAGGAGATTTGACTATTACCCCCTGGATACTATTCGTCCTCATTTTCTTGTGGACTCCTCCTCACTTCTGGGCTTTAGCCTTAATGATTAAAGAGGACTATGCTCAAGTAGGAGTACCGATGTTACCAGTGATCGCAGGAGATACAGCTACAGCTGATCAAATCTGGATCTATAGCTGGTTAACTGTCCCTTGTAGCTTGTTACTAGTGTTTCCTTTAGGTGTATCAGGTCTTTTATATGGCACGATCGCCCTTTATCTGGGATACTATTTATTACGGAAATCTTGGCAATTGAAACAAAATCCCACAGATAATCAATTAGCTCGTGGTTTGTTTAAATACTCGATTATCTATATGATGTTACTCTGTGCAGCAATGGTAATTGATAGTCTGCCATTATTTCAGGGATTAAATGTTTTTTAATTAGTCACTAACAATTAATATTTTTAGAACGTTAAGTAGTTTTTTAAGAGACTATTTGACGTTTTATTATTTTTATTCTTGGGCTAGATAAGTAGGTGTGCAAAATTAATTTGATAGTTGAGATAGGTATTAGGTGTTAGGTGTTAAGTATTAGCTGTTAGAGAAAAACGAAATGTACAAATAATTTTGCTTAAGTACATATGAATAATAAGATTAAAAAATTGATTCGATATTTAGTTTTAAGCGCGATCGCGATTCTGATGCTGTTTCCTTTATTGTGGTTAATTGGAACAGCTTTTAAATCCCCTACAGAAGATATTTTTAGTTTTCCACCCCAGCTTTTACCTGCTCAACCAACTCTAGAAAATTTTAAAACAGTTTGGCAAGCTTATCCCTTTAATCAATATCTTTTTAATAGCGCGATCGTAGCAATTCTTTCTGTCAGTTTAAATTTATTATTTTGTGCTTTAGCTGCTTATCCTTTAGCAAGATTAGATTTTAAAGGAAAAAAAGTAATTTTTACTCTTGTCGTCACCACGATTATTATTCCCTTCCAAATTGTGATGATTCCTCTCTACATCTTAGCGGTCAATCTTGGCTTAAGAAATACTTATCTAGGATTAATTTTACCGAATATAGCCTCAGCTTTTGGCATATTTTTACTTAGACAAGCTTTTCAAGGAGTACCAAAAGAATTAGAAGAAGCAGCACGTATTGATGGTTGTTCAGAATTAGGAATCTGGTGGCATATAATGATACCAGCCATTAGACCAGCTTTAGTAACCTTGGCTATTTTTGTGTTTATTGGTTCTTGGAGTGATTTCTTGTGGCCTCTGATTGTCTTAGACCGTCCCGAATATTATACCTTGCCTCTAGGGGTAGCTAATTTAGCTGGAGCCTTTTCCTTGGATTGGCGACTTGTTGCAGCAGGTTCAGTAATTTCTATTGCACCTATTTTAATGGTATTTATTCTTTTGCAGAAATATATTATCCCTACAGATGTGGGTAGCGGTGTTAAAGGTTAAAGCTAAATAAATAAATTAATTAACAATTATCAACAATGAACAATGAACAATGAACAATTACTACTAACCGTTAAAGAACTTCCCGCTGAATTAATTACTCCCAAAAAGTTTAAACCCTATGGACAATTAATTACTGCTTCTCCTGATGGGAAACTCTATGATAATAATGATGCTCAACTTGAGCTAAATAATGGCATACCTCGTTTTTATATTATGAGGTTAGAGCATAAAGGTAGAAAATTTACTAAAATTACTCGCCATAATCTATGTACTCAGTGTTTAGGAGCGTTAGAAGGGAAAGACTGGTATATAGCAGTTGCACCTCCTAACTCCCAAAAGGAACCAAATATAAATAAAATGGCTGCTTTTCATATCCCAGGTAATTGTTTTATCAAATTAGAAGTTGGTACTTGGCACGCGGGACCCTATTTTGATCACGAAACTGTAGAATTTTACAATCTAGAACTTAGTGATACCAATGTTGTAGATCACTTTACTCACAATTTTGCTACTCACCAGAAATTAGAGTTTGAAATTATCGATCCAGTATAAGCTTGGACGCACTTAGTTAGCTTATAATCTAGGGAGAAAAAAAAGAGTGTTCAGGAAAAACTACAGCTTTAACCTGTTCGGTTAATGGTTTTTCCCTACAATAATTGAATTTATATTTAGTTCCAAAATCGGATTTGGTTATAGCGTTAGGCTTTCTGGGTATTGGTTTATTTACTAAAAAAAATAAAGTCTAAATATCAAGTTCCAATAACTACTAACCACTAACAGGGCGCAAGGCTTGCGCCACTACTGAAAAATGCTCGACCTTACTAAAATAGCAGGACAAATCCCCAGTATTAGTCAACACTTACAGAAAGAAGCTCTAGTTTCTCGTCAAAGGATTGAAAGGGCGCAAGAAATACAGCAAGAAACTATAGTTCGACAGGAAATCTTAATTGAAGAATTAGATACCTGGCGCGATCGCATTATTTTTGCAGCAGCTACTCCCATAGAACCTCTCGATAGCGCGATCGATATTCCTGCTGCTCCTTATCAGCATAGTGTTTTTGCTAGTGACGGTTCACAAATTTCTCCTTCTCATCATGAAATTGCTTACTGTTACCTAATTAATGTAGGTAGGGTAATGCTCCACTATGGTCAAAGTTTACATCCATTACTGGATAGTTTACCCGAAGTTTTTTACGAGCAGAAAGATTTATATATACCTAAACATTGGGGAGTTCGTTTAGAAGAGTGGATGGGTTATAAGCGTACTGTTTCAGAGGCACAAATGTTAGCAGATATGGCTTGTCAGTGGGTGTTACCCCCAGGAAGTCATCAAGAGATTCCCAATTTAGCAATGGTGGATGGTTCTTTAATCTATTGGTTTTTGGATGGGTTACCCCTAGAAGCGAGGGAGCAAATTTTACCTCCTATTTTGTCTGCCTGGGAACAGTTACGAGTTACTAAAATTCCTTTGATGGGTTATGTAAGTGCTTCTCGCAGCACGGAAGGAATTAATTTTTTACGGTTACAAACTTGTCCTTATGAACATCCTAATTGTGTTGCTAACTGTGGTGATTTAGATGATAAGTATCCCTGTCAAACAGTAACTCCTCTGAGAGATGCTACTTTTTGGAGTTACTATTTACAACCTGGGCAAAGAAGCCCTATGTATCGTAGTAATCTCAAGATTTTAGAGCTATATGAAGAGACTCAAAGAGTTCATTTTTGTTACGTTAATGTGGGTTCAGAAATTGCTCGTATTGAAGTTCCCCAATGGCTAGTAGAAGATACTGAATTATTCGATCAATCCCTTAGTCTCATGCTCGCACAAGTACATAAAGGATATGGTTATCCTGTAGCTTTAGCAGAATCCCATAATCAAGCTGTGGTTAGAGGAAGCGATCGCAATCGTTTTTTTTCTCTTCTGGAACAGCAATTAATTCGCGCTGGAATCAAAAATATTGGCACTTCTTATAAGGAAGCCAGAAAAAGGGGAAGTATTGCTTAGACTTAGTAAAACCAAGATGTTACTCGTTATATCCGAAGGTGTATCCTTTAGGACTCATTACTCGTTACTCATTATATGCGGAGCGGTATCCTTTAGGACTCATTACTTTCCTTCCCATACAACTTTTTCGTGCCAAGCCTAATTAATTCTTGCCAACAAAGATACAAAGCGCGGGGTACATGAAAACAGCCTTTCCATTTTCCACCCTTGAGATTTAATAACACATCACCTCTGCGATCGCAATAGCCCCACCATTCTCCATATTCAGGATCGGCAAAGTGTTTCCAGGTATAATCATGTACTTTTTGAAACCATTGCCAACATTCTTCTCGTCCTGTTAATCTATAACCCATTAATAAAGCTACAAGGGTTTCTAAATGTACCCACCAGAGTTTTTGACTCCATTCCAATTGTTCTGGTGGATGTCCTTGAGCATCTAAAAAGTAGTAAATCCCTTCATATTCTTGATCCCAGCCAAAATCTAGAGTATTTAAGACAATATCTACTGCTAAATTAATTAAATCTCGATCTGCTTGATCTTCCCTTTTCTCCAGGCGACGTTGGGCGATATCCATCATAAACCACATTGCCTCGATAGTATGACCAGGATTAATTAATCTTCCAGCGAAACAATCTAGATGGGTTGCTTCTGGTGTAACATTTTCATAGACTAAACCGCGATCGCGATCGTAAAAGTCTTCTGTTACCTCTTTAATAGTAGAATCTAAAATGGATTCTAGCTGATTACTACTTAATAACCAATCCATCTCTAGGGATAAATTAGCTAAAATCATTGGTACAGCGAGAGTTTTTAAGTTTCTTGTACCTGGATAGACTTTATTATATTTTCCTTTTGGATTATCCTTACGACGCAATACATTCTTGTAAGCTTGTAGAGCAATTTCTTTTGCTGATTCCGATCCTGATGCCAAAGAATATTGACTAAATGCCATTGCAGCAAAGCAATCAGAAAAAACATTATAAGGTTGAACTAGGGGATTACCTTCTCTGTTAAGAGAAAAGAACCAGTTTCCTTCATTATCTCTACCATGTTCAGCCAGAAAATCTGCGCCTATTTTAGCTATATCCAACCAATTTTGCCGCTTTTCTAATTGATTAAAAAATACAGAAAACATCCAAACTTGACGATTTTGTAGCCAAATAAATTTATCTGTATCATAAACTTTGCCTTCCCTATCTAAACAAGTAAAATAACCTCCATATTCTGCATCGATAGAATATTGTTCCCAAAAAGGAATGACATTTTCTAACAAAGTAGTTTTGTATAATTTAGCTAATTCACGATATTTATCTTTCATAAGTTACTTACTTAAGCAAACAAGAGATTTTTAAAATAATGTTCGTTGCAATGGTTCAGATAAGAATTTCTCGTGTAATGAAAATCATAAATATGCTTCTACATCAAGAAATTAGTTTATATTTTAGAATCTTTCTAAGTATTTACTGCTTAATTGTATTATCTTGGGGTAAATTTTGACTATTTTGAATTTGAAAAATAGTAACAAATTAGCAAACAATATTTAAAAATAGTATTACTTCTTTATTTACTTGCACTATTATAATTAATTTTTGTAGCTAATGAAAAAAAATAGAAGCTAATAACAACCAGGGAAAACCACAAGTCAAATAGCTTCTTTATTCGCAATAGTACCTTAATTTCAGGTTTAGTTGATAAAATTAAAAAAGGAGATTAAATACAAACATTACTGATTTCATCTTGTGCAGAAGGGTTTGAAAGATTGTCTCGGATAGTAGAGTCAATTTCAGTACTATCAATACTTACAGTTACGGTTTTTTTTCTATAGTAACCCTCATCATCATCATCATCACCACGAACATACTCTAGTTCTGTCTTGGTATAAGTATATTGTCCTAAATTGTTGTTTGACAAAGGATTACCAATTGCGGTTTCATCAGGGATAGTTGGATGAGAAAAATAACAAATATTGTCTTGGATTTGTGTTAAATCTGTATCACTTAAAGTAGCTTCAATTTCTTGTGCAACAACCATCTGAGAAAAACTACCTGCAAATGCTAGAGTCAGAATTAGTTTTTTCATGTGTATATACCTACAATTTGTTTTAACTAAAAGAATAATAAGGAGAAAAATGTATAAGATTTAATTAAATAATTAATCAGCAAAGATAACAGTAGTTCTTTCTTTAGCCTCTTTAATTTCACGCTTGATTTTCTCCCTAGCTGCTCGACTAAAATCATTAAAACCTTCTGCTATTTCAACAAAAGCTCCTTCCCCGCCAATGACATTATTTTCATAATAAGTATCTATTTGATCCTCTCTATATAATGCAAAGCGGTCTTGACCAACAATAAATGGTAAATTGTGGAAATTATTCAGTTTTTTGCCTGAATTAACAACCCGATTAGGAGATAAAATTGCTAAACCATTAATGGTAATATTCTCAGCTACTGCTGCATCTCTAGCGTCTTGAACAGCAGGACAAATAACATTTTCAATAGGAACTCTTGCTAAACCTCTTACTCTTCTACCACTAGAAGTATTCCCTGCTACTTTATATGTTCCATTAGCACAACTAAGTCTTCCATCAAGATAGTTGGGTAAATCTAACCCTTGACTTTGGAGGTGGTTTTCAACGGAGTTAACATCTATATTATCAACAGAAGCAGTATTATCTAATCCATCACCAGAAACATCAATAACTAAAGATTTACCTTGATAAATATTATTTAATAGTAAATTTTTAGCTGTATCAATAGCACTTGCTAAACCAGTACTACCATAACTAGGTCTTTCAGCATTTTCAATAGCATTAGCAAAATTCTGGGCACTAGCTGCATCTTTAACTAGATACCAACCAATTGCTTGATGGGGGGAATTAGACCAGTATTGTAAAGTAACAGCTAATCCATCAGGTAAACTTTCAATGGCAGCAATTACTTCAGGGTCTCTAAAAGCATTAGCATAACCATCTCGTTGTAAATTAAATTCTCTACTACTAATACTTCCAGAAACATCTACCGATAAAACCAGCTCTACATCTACAGTATTTTCAGGTTGTTTTTCTGCTAATACAGGGTTTTTATTCTGAGAACTAAGGAGTAATCCCATTGTGATTATCAACAAAGAAAAGATGTTTTTATTCTTTAATAATCGAGAGAAAAAATTAGATAATAATTGGTTGGTATTGTCAGTGTTTTTCATAATACAAGTTAAAGCTCTTAGTGGTGATTAATTAATTACATTCTGGCAATTAGAAAAAGAATTTGGGTGAAAAAACGATAAAGTTTTCCATGAATATCATTAAATATAAATCAAGATTTTTAAGGTGAAATATCTTTTTTCTGGGTGTTTTTTCTAGGGTTCAAAAAAACTTTAAAATTCAATCAAAAATATTCTGTATTTATACTTAAAATAAGTTCAAACAATCAAATATTTGAGCTGCTGTTTAGAATTTGGGGTGTAGTGTATTTTTCCCTAAGCCTATTTAGCGTTTTTTGAGTGGAACTACTTAATATTTTGAATAGATAATAGTCTTTCTCTTTAGTAAAATAAAGCAGCTATCAATGGTATTAGAGATATAACGCGATCGCTGACTGTAGCTCTAGAAAGTCTAACTCTGCGTGAAGATTTACGATATCTATTCAAGATGTTAACTATAATGTGACTTTTGGGGAAGATTCCTGTCGTATCCCTACAGGCAATGCTCCTGAAAATAAGCATTAATCTCAATACTGTTCGGATAAGCCTAAAAACTTAATGAAATTAGAGAGTGTGGGGAGTGTGGGAGGTGTGGGAAGTATGGGAAGAAGTGATAGAAAAAACTCCCCTCTCTTCCCTCTCTTCCTTGTCTTCTCTCTCTCTTTCGCAACAGATAACTTTTTTAACCGAACAGTATTGCTTCACTGGGTATGATGTAGAAGTTATCCCTTGTACTACCGAGAGAAATTGTAATCTATCTTGATTACTCTTATTAAAGTTTTATCTTTGTGAGAATTGATCTAAAAAATCTCATTTGTTATATTTGTGGGATTTTGCTCACCAATCACTTCCCTTTAAACTGACGACGACGACGATACCAAGTCGCTCCCCCTACTAGCATTCCAGTTAAAGTAAAGGCAAATAGTAATTGGGAAATATTACCTTTAGATAGTTCGGTAAAACCAGAACCCATCATTACAAATGGTAAAACTCCTGGTACTGTTCCTAGTAATGTGCCAATAATATAGTCTCGCCAGCGAATGGAAGTTAAACCCGCAGCAAAATTAACTAGTCCATAGGGAATAATGGGCAAAAGACGAATAGAAAACATATAAAATAAACCACCAAGACAAATTTCTGCATCTATCGCTTCCCAACGCCCTGCAAATCTTTTAGCAATTATATCTTTACCAATAGTACGAGTAAAAGCAAAAGCTACTATGGCAGCAATTACTGCTGCAACAGCAGTCCAAAATGTCCCCCACCACATCCCAAAAATTGCCCCTCCTGTAAGATTTAAAGGTGTGGAAGGTAAGATTAATAATGTGCCAATGGTATAAAACAAAACATAAACGATTGGGGCTAAAATTCCCATTGCATCCAGCCAAGTTTCTAATTGTTGTCGATCTATTCCGCCAATTAAAAACATCCCAATTCCCGTCGCAATTATACAAACTATAGTTAAAATTAGAATGCTGCTTTTAAGTTTCACAATATTAATACCTTATAAAAATTTTTTTAATCATTATTTATTTATTAGATAGTGTTCAAAAACTACTTTATTATTTGAAGTTCCAGAGTATGTTTTGGTATAATTCTTTTTAAGATAGTTACTTATACCTTGATGAGATTTGTATTTCTCTATTCGTCTTGATAAAACAATTTGCTCTGGTTGATAAGTCTCTAGTGTTAGTAAAATATTATCTAAGGTAATATTTCCAGAAAGAAATCTTTTATCTGGTAAAAATGCAATTTCTGGAGGGATGAATAATTTAGCATAGAAAGCAATAATAGCACTATCCGTAAAAATCCAGTTAGTAGATTTCCTGTATTTTGAAAGTATTGTAACAGCTTCAATGCTTATATCTTTTGATGCTATTTTTTTACTCTTTGGTATTTTAATCCGAATTGTATTCATGGAAACAAGTAATAAAACTGCTGCTATAGATGGAAAAATGATTTTTTTAATTTCAAATGATTTAAAATGATAATACCAATTTTCTTTTTGGAAAAAATCAATTACGAAGCTAACTACATATCCAGACAACCATGCTAATGGGATAAAAATCATTATGTAATGATGATACCAAATTGGTTTGTGTTTTAGTAAAAAAATCAGGGAAGTTACAAGCCAGGTTAATGGAACTATAGCTTCCCATTTTCTCCGAATAAAAATCAGTAATATCCCAACAAAAGCTAAACAAGAAAATATTAGGTTATTACCATCCAACCGTTGTCTTAATAGATTAATATTATATAGTTTTCCATAACTAGTTTTTCCTATATTATGAGCTTCCCATATTTGCTCGTAATTAAGTGAATTAAACAAAATACCTATAATCAGGTAAACAATAAATATAGTAAGCAACCAAACAAATATATTATAAAATATTTTTGGTGTAATTTTTAGTGAGGATTTTTTAGTTAAATTGAAATATAGTATTAAAGAAATAATTGGAGGAAGAATAATTATACTGAAGAGTTTTGTCTGTAAAGATAAAGCAAATAAAGTTCCTGATAAAATTAACAGAATCTTTTGTGTTTTCTTTTGATAAAGAATTAAGGTATATATAGAAAGCATGACCAAAGCAATGCAAGGAAAACCAACCATCGCAGAAACACTAAGCTTAAAAAAATCTCGCGAAACAACTAGTAAACTTGTGCTGAAAAGAGCAGGAATAATTCCCAGAAAATAAGATATTATTTCATAAAAAGACCATACTAGTATTGCAGAAAATATTACTACTAATATGCGAGCAGCAAAAACAGAATGACCAAACCAAGTTAGCCAAGATGATAAAATAATAGGAAATATTGGAGGTTGATCGTGCCAAATATCTTTATAAAGAGAAAATCCTTGTGAATACATAAAGGCTGTCAATAAGTTAAGTCCTTCATCATTATTAAATTGAAACTTTTCTCTAATAGGCATTATATAAAGAACAAAGCCAGTAAATATTGTTGGTATTGAAATACTAATAAATAATTTTGCTATTTTAAACATAAAACAATAAGAAAATAATTTTTATTTATAAGAAGCAATTCATTTTTATTTCACGAAAAATTTTATTATTATGCTCTAAAATTACTTTTCAGCGGTTAGATGCCAAAGAGTAGTTGCTGTTGTATTTACAGGTGTTGTTTGTTTTTTCCAACTATAGGTATTTTTTGTGTAGTATCTGAGATTATTTGCCAGAAAATATTTTAAGAAATCTTTCCTTTTATATATAAATACATTTGTAAATTTTTGATCTTCAAAATTTATTTCTTTTTGTAAGGATATATCATATAAAACAACATTTGGTTTTAATGAATAGCTAAGACTACGGATTTCATACCAAGGAGCTAAAATGATAGGATTCTTAGTTTGATTCACGATATTAGCTACTTCAGTATGATAGTATTCCAAATACTTATTCCACCAAGTATCTGCTTGAGTAAACATTAAACAGGATATAATTCCACTAGAGAATAAAACTACTGTTACTATTTTCCATAGCTTTTGTTCCCAAGTTTTTATAAATTCATAGGTGATTTTATTAGTAAGTAAATAAGCCATGGATATTTGAATTCCTAAAAACATAGGAGTTAAATATCGAATACTTGTTGATCTCATTCCTCCTGAAACTAAGTCTGGGAAAATTAAAAATAAAATGGGCATTGCTATTAAAGTAAAAATCAGTAACCAAATTTTTTTAGGTGTATAGATATATAGAAAATAAATTGAGTATAAAACCAAAGTTATAATAGATAAATAAATCAAAAGTTTATTGTAGCTAAAACTGTTATTAAAATCCCAAAAAATACGGTTGATATTAATAAACCAACTTTGCAATAAAGATGCTAAAGGCACGGATTTTTGCGTCCAGGCTACATATTTGTCAACTTCTCCTTTTGAATCATAAATAATAACAATTATCCAAGGTAAAAATAACAAGAAACTTATTATGGATGTAACTAAATAGGCAATAGTGATTTTACTAAATCGAAAGCTTTGAATAGTCAATACATATACACCATGTCCGATAGAAACCATAACAGAAATCAAAGATGTATATAACATTAACGACAGAGTAATTATGTAAATACCCCAATTTAATTTGTTGTTAAGACGTATGGCTCTAAGCAATGCCCAAGTTGATAATAAAATTGTGACTGTCCATAAGCTATACTGTCTCGCTTCCTGGGCGTAGATAAAGTGAAAGGGAGAAATAGCTAAGATACCTAGTGCTATCCATCCCACTGTCGATGATTCAAATAATTCTAGACACAGCCAATAGATGCTAGGAAATGCTAGTAAGCTAACAAAAGTAGATAATCCTCTAGGCGTGATTCCATGATCCCTAAATAACTGCATCCAAAATCGTGCCATTAAATAATATAGCGGGGGATGTTCGGCATGATCCGCTAGGGTTTTCATAACATCAAATAAATCTTTGTCCGAATTTGGACGTTGATACTTTTGCATTTCGTCAACACTTATCCCATTGGTATGACGGATTATTTCCACAAATTCCTTAGAGGTATAACCAGCAATTCTTTGAGAAGTGAGTGATTCATCTCCCCAGTAAGGTTTTTGTTCAAGATTAACGAAGCGAAAAAATGTACCGATAATCAACAAGACAATGATTAATAATCTTAACCAATCTTGATATAGTTTTGGCTTTTTTGTCTGTGTTTTTTTCAGCATGGAAACTCAGGTATCCAGGAATTATTGAGGAATATGGTAACTAATTATTTTATCTTCAGAGAAATATAACTACTAACTATTAACTTTCAGCATCATTTTTAAACCCATAACTTTCTCTGACAAGATATAAGGGTCTTCCTTTTACTTCTTCATAAACCCTGCCTAAATATTCTCCAATTACTCCTAAAGTAATTAACTGTACTCCACCAAAAAATAGTACAGCTACCATCAAAGAAGCATAACCAGGAACATCAATACCAAAAATTAAAGTCCTAATTATTAAAAAAGAAGCATATAAAAGAGAGATAAAAGAGATAAATAATCCCATATAACTCCAAATTTTGAGAGGAACAAAACTAAAGGAAGTAATACCATCGATCGCGAAATTCCAAAGTTTCCAATAGTTCCAAGTTGTAGTACCAGCAGCACGGGGTTCGCGGTCAAACATTACGGAAGTTTGTTTATATCCTACCCAGGCAAATAAGCCTTTCATAAAACGAGTTCTTTCTGGTATTTTTTTGATAGCTTCTACTACTTTGCGGTCTAATAAACGAAAGTCTCCCGTATTAGCTGGAATAGCCACACTGGTCATTTTGCCAATAGTTTTATAAAAACCATTGGCGGTAAATCTTTTAAGCCAAGTTTCTCCTTGTCGCGATCGCCTGGTAGCATAGACTACATCATAACCTTCTCGCCATTTGGCTACTAGTTCTTCAATCAATTCAGGAGGATCTTGTAAGTCAGCATCTATAGGAATGATTGCTGCTCCATTAGCGTAGTCAATTCCTGCTGTCAGAGCAATTTCTTTACCAAAGTTACGCGAAAGATTAATTACTTTGATCAGAGGATTTTGATTATGATGAGCGATAAGTTGTTTGAGAGTATTATCTTTACTACCATCATTAACGCACACAATTTCGTAGCTAGTTTCTAGTTTATCTAATACCGATAGCAGCCTGGTAAATAAGTAGTCTATATTTTCCTCTTCATTATACAGAGGTACAACAACAGATATTTCGATGTGAGGGGAATAGTCAGACATGATTAATTTGTAATATCATTGAGGAATAAATAGGTGATGTTATATTTTTTCTGCTTTCAATTTCTTATTTGTTCGTCCAAATCTTATTTGGCTTTTGTTGATAATATCTTGAATTAGCTTGCCAGTAAAAATAGCTAGTAGAGGAATTAGTGGAATAAAAAATCTTGAGTTGTGGTTTACTATCAATAATGCTGATAGATAGTAAAACAAAAAGCTAGATATAATTAGATACAATAGTTTGTCTTTACCAAAAAGACTTACAATAGCTCCTGATATCCCGAATATTAATAAAAACCAGGATGATAATACTGAAATTGTATCGATTCTGAATCTTATGTTGCTATTTCTGCTTTTAAAATTTTCCCATCTATTTACTCTTATTCCACGGGCTAAAAACGAGTCGTTTAGTAGTCTGGAGTAGGAATAAAGTTGTTTTTGAATAATTTTTGTAATAGGAGTTTCTTTAAGATATTCAATTACTCTTTTTTTCGATAAACTTTCTCTCTCAAAAAGATCGGAAGAGGATTTGTAATATTCCCTAACTTTCGCAGGAATGTATGCTGGGTTTTTATAATTTACTTGACCGTTATTGGAATTAGCAGGAACTCCAAGTCCTTGTTCAATGTTAGTCCATTTATTAGTAGAAATTGTAGATTGATTATATCTTTGCAGATTTGCATATTTCTGAGGGAAAACTAT
>JASJDF010000083.1 GCA_030065715.1 Xenococcaceae cyanobacterium MO_188.B19
CAGCAGATTCTCAAGGAATCATCGATGCAGATGGATTATATCAATATGTCTATCATCAGACTTTACGGTATATAGACCGCAGTAATCAACAAATACGACTAATTAATCAGCAAAAAAGTAGTAGGGGAGAAAGACAGTTACAGTCGGAATATCCTTTACAGACTCCGAAGCGGATAGTAGAAGGTTTTGGCAAAGTTGTAATTGGGAAGCGTCAAGTTAAGGGCAAGAGTAGCTTACCTCGTCAAGCTTTAATTATCGATGGTTTGGGAATCAATCAAACTACATTAGATTTGAGTAAAGTTTTACGAGGAAAAGGAAAGTTTAATTTAGAGTATTTTCCCTCCAGTAATAAGGAATGGAAAGATGTTCAAAATGCCATAGAATCTTGTCTAAATATTGCAGCTATTTCTGAAACCACAACAGCACTATTGTATCTGCGAGGCAGAATTCAATATGGAAAAGCAGGAGAAGCTTGGTTAGTATTCCGAGATGGCGCATATATCTCTAGGGAATGGCTGCGACAAATCTTACATAAGTCTCCTGTTACCCAACAGATCATTATTCTCGACTGTCCTCAAGGAGATGGTATTGTTGATTGGATAGAAGAATTAAAGTTAGACTACGATCGCGGACAGTGCATCCTAGCTTATTCTAGAAATAAGAATCTGAATACTCTCGATCAAACTTCCCTACCTCATCAGAATCAAATACAACAATTTACCCAAGCCTTAATCTCTACTCTACAGACAAGCGAACCAGAAATGGGATTATCTGTGGCAACTTGGATCTCTCAACTGCAAATAGAATTGGCAGGTAGTAATATTATTCCTCGTATCTGGTTATCTGGGACAAGAGGGGTAATTGAAGTTTTACCAGAAAAGAACCGCAGTCATAGAGATCCAGAGGATACTACTATTTTAGATATTAATGTTTGTCCTTATATGGGCTTACAAGCATTCACTAAAGATAAGGCTCAATACTTTTATGGTAGAGAAAATCTAGTTCAAAAACTAATTAATTTAATCAACCACAAAACTACTTTAGCAGTAGTGGGGGCTTCTGGTAGTGGAAAGTCTTCTGTTGTCCAAGCTGGGTTATTTCATCAACTCAGTTTAGGAAAACAAATACCTAGAAGCGATCGCTGGATGTTAAAATGTTTTTGTCCTGGTAATAACCCTTTTCAAGCTTTGGCAAAGTGTTTAGTCGAAGAAGGTACTCAGAAAGAGCAAGCACAACAGCAATTACAAATAGAAGGATTATTGTATCAAGGCGCAGACAGTTTTATTCAATGGTTGCGGACTCGTACTGAACCAATGGTAGTTTTAGTCATCGACCAGTTTGAAGAATTGTTTACCCTTACTACAGAAACTGATAGAACTCAATTTATTGATTTATTATTAAAAACTATAGAGTATGCTGAGGACAGGTTGCGCCTAATTTTCACTATTAGGGCTGATTTTGTCACTTCTTGCCTAGAAATACCCGAATTATCCCGGATATTACAGGAATCTAGTGTTTTAGTTCCCCCTTATCTTACAGAATCGGACTATCGTAACGCCATTATTAAACCAGCCAACCAAGTCGGCTTAAAAGTCGAATCTGGGTTAGTAGAAATATTGCTTCAAGAATTAGATGGCGCAACAGGAGACTTGCCTTTACTCCAGTTTGTTTTACAAAAACTCTGGGAGAATCGGGAAAGAGGAAACTTAACACTACGCGCCTATAGAGAAATAGGTGGAATCAAAGGTGCATTAGAGCAACAAGCACAAGAATTGTACGACAGTTTAGATGAAGCAACTCAACAATGCGCCCGATGGATATTCCTAAATCTTACTAAAATTGGTGATGGGACAGAAGATACTCGTCGTCGCGTCACCAAATCAGATTTAATCGTAGCTAAATATCCTGCTGAATTAATTGAAGAAACCCTGCAAAAATTAACCGCAGCAAAATTAATTATTACCAATTTAGATAACGGTATTGCGGGAGGAACTAGTCGCAGTGGAGACATTCCAAATGATAATGACGAGTTGCTACAAGAAGCAATGCGCCAAGAAGCAACAGTAGAAGTTGTTCATGAAATATTGATTCGTCACTGGTCAACCTTACGGTGGTGGTTAGAAGAAAATAGGACTCGCTTACAACTCCAAAGACAAATCGAACAGGCTGCTATATTATGGCAGAAAAATAATCAGCAACCAGACTTTTTATTAAGAGGTGTGAGGTTAGCAGAAGCTGAAGATATTTATCTTAAATATAATGACGAGTTAACCACATTAGCACAACCATTTATCTCCGCTTGTATATCTGAGAGATTAAAAAAAGCTAGAAAGGCAAAACAACAATTAATACGTACTCAAATTACTGCTACTGCTTTAGGAATGTTAGGAATTGCAGCAACAGTACTTGGAGGGTTAGCTTATCGTCAAAAACTAATTACCCAATTAGAAAATATCAATGCTATGAATGCTTCATCTGAAGCCCTATTATTATCTAACCAGCAACTAGAATCTATTATGACTAGTATTAAAGCTGGAAAACAATTTCAAAAAATAGGAAATTTTGGCAAAAAATTAATCGGTAAAGAAAATTGGCAACAAACTAAAATCAAAACTGCTGCTACTTTACAACAAGCCATTTATGGTACACAAGAAATTAATCGCTTACAAGGTCATAGTCAAAAAGTTAATGCGGTAGCTTATAGTGCTGATGGTCAATTAATTGCTACTGCTAGTGATGACAATACTATCAAGATATGGAATCAGAATGGTGAGTTACTAGATACCTTATTGGGACATAAGGATAGAGTAACCAGTATTAGTTTTGAAGCAATAAATAATTCTTTTCTGGAAACAGATCAAACTAATCCTAGTAATTCTTATTTCTTGGTATCTGGAAGTGCTGATGCTACTCTTATTTTATGGCACATAGAAAATCAACAAGGTCAAAAAATAAATCAATTTATAGGACATAAAAACTGGGTAACAGATGTTATTGCCAAAAACAATCTAATTGCTTCTGCCAGTCGGGATGGTACGATTAAACTTTGGCGTAAAGATGGAACATTAATTGATACCCTATCAAATCATCAAGGGTGGGTTAATAGTATTAAGTTCTCTGAATCTTATTTAGTTTCTGCTGGTGAAGATGGAAAAGTAATTCTTTGGTCGGTCAATAACGAGCAAGTTAAACCAGTAAAAAATATTACCGCATCACAAGATAGTATTATCGATCTTGCTATCAGTACTGATGAAAAAACTATTATTACTATTAGTGACTATGGCGAAGTTAGTTTATGGAATGTAAAAGACAGTAGCTTAATTAATACTTTCACTAATAAAGAATCAATTTATAGCATTACTTTTAGTCCCGACAATAAATTATTTGCTTTAGCAAGTGGTAGAGGCAAAATTAATATATATAGTAGTGAGGGAATTTTGCAACAAATTTTAAATGAAGATAATGGGGAAGTTTTAGATATTGTCTTCAAACCGATGATTTTTGAGCAAAGTTTATCTCTGAAAGAATTAAATAATAAATATATCCTAGCTTCTGCGGGTATAGACAAAATTGTTAGATTATGGGAAATACCCCAACCTCGTAGTTTAGTAGCAGGAGGCATATATAATATTGTAATTAATCCTAAAAATCCTAATATTTTTGCTACTGGGGGATTTGATGGAAAAATTAATATAAGTGAAAATAAAAGTGAAAATATTAAACTATTACAGAAAAATATTTCAGCCCATCAATCTACAATTGAACAAATACAATATAGTCCTGATGGAAAATACCTAGCGTCGGTTAGTGCTGATGGAACCGCCAAAGTTTGGGATGCTCAAACTTTTGATTTAATTATTACTTACCAAGCCGATAATACCAGTATTAATAGTCTTGCTTTTACTCAAGATGCTAAATTTATTATATTAGGTCTAGAAGATAAAACTATTAAAATTTGGGATATTGAAAATAATCTCATTAATCTCACTCTAGAAGGGCATACAGATAGTATAAAAACAGTTGCAATTAGTCCTGATAATAAATATATTGCCTCTGCTGGTTATGATAAAACTATTAAAATTTGGGATTTAGCAGGAACATTAATAGATAGCGTTGAAGCACATAATTTAGCTATTAGTTCATTACAATTTAGTTCAACTTATAAAGAAAAAGATGGATACTTACTAGCCTCTGGAAGTTGGGATAATAATATCAAACTGTGGCAAATAGAAACATCAGGAAAAATCAATCTTAATCCTCGAAAAATATTATTAGAACACCAAAAAGGTGTAACAGATTTACTCATAAGTAAGGATGGTAATTTACTAGTATCAGCTAGTGCAGATCGCACTATAAAACTATGGGATACTAAACGTGGAACATTACTTAAAACTTTACGAGGTCATGTTTCCCAAATCAACAGTATTGCTTTTACTAACAACGAACAAACTATTATTAGTGCTGACGAACAAAAAGGTTTATTGTGGTGGAACCTAGAAATAGATAATCTTTTAACAAAAGGCTGTAATAAACTGGAGAATTATCTTCAATATAATTCTCATAATAGTATTTATAATCGTCAGGGTAATATGTGTGATTAAGAATTTTCATATCCATTAAAAATTAGTAGGGACGTAGCATGCTACATCCCTACGGGGTTTGATTCTTTATGATGATTCACATTCTATACAATTCGGATTTCCTATTATTCCTGGAGGATGGGTTCAATATATTGAATGGGTTCACCGATCAAATCATCAAATTTGATTTCTCGTAGCACATCATTCCAGTCTTCTTTTAAGACGGGGTTTTCTGGTGTTTGCTCTAATTGTAAGGCAATCATTTTAAGAGCATCAAACCAAACTCCAGACTCGGCAAAAATTAGAGGATGCTGATCCACTGGTGCAGCTTCTAGTTTGGCAATAAGTTCGGGATTATCTGTAGGTTGTCTTTTGATTGAATAAGAAAGATTCATAGCAGTTCTACCAGTACATTTAATCCTGATTCGCCATCTATATTCTTCTCCTTCTTCTAGAGGTTGAGATTTGTCCGCAGGAAGAGGAAAAGCAATAATACCAGATTTATCTAAATTTAATTTTTGTCGATAAACTCTGGTGTGTTCTAGCTCTCCTGTTTCTTCTTGGACTGTTTGTTTAAATAACATGAAGTCAATACCTTGAGCATATTCTACTCCAGGGAAATACCAGAAAAAGTAAGGATAATCATCAAAGGTGAAGCCTAAACCATTAGAAGGAGCGATCGCTCTCAGATTTCTTCCTGCTTGGGTACAAGCTGTACCAGGTCCTCTTTTTGACCCAGTATTATTAGAACCCGATCTTCTTTCTGTGGTTAAATTATTAAATATTGACCTTCTTGTAGTTGTTGTGGGTGGAGTAGGATTTGAGGCTTGCTGCTGGTTTTGATTGCCACCTGAAGGAGTAGAAGGAGTGGATACGGTAGTTTGACGTGGTGGTCTTCTGGGAGGAGTATAAGTACCTCTACGAGTACGTTGAATGACTTGGGCAGAACCCACATTGATTTTTTCCCCGACGCGAATGTTGTTGCTACGAGAAGCTAAATGAGGATTATAAGACAAAATTGTTCTTAAACTTAAACCATGACGAATTGCGATTCCTCCTAAAGTATCTCCACGTCTAACTGTATATTTTCTTCCCGAAACTGGAGTGGAAGTACTGATGGGACGACCACCTACATTAATCTTTTCTCCTACATAGATCAAGTTAGGACGCGATCGCAACTGGGGATTATAACTTAACAGTTGTCTAAAACTTATACCATATCGGTTGGCTATTCCTCCTAAAGTATCCCCTAATCGAACTCGATAAGTTCTGGCTTGAGCTATCTGATAGCTATCAGTTAAAGAGTGGAATTTATCATTAATTGTGAGTTCTGGGTTAGAGGATGAGGAAGCAAGTTGCTCTCCAACCTTGGTAGCAAAAGCGGGATTGCTTGTGCCTTCAATTAAAGACCCAGCCAAAATTATTGCGCTACTAAAACCTAAAATTTTGTAAAACATATACTAATATCTCCATCTCTTAGTCATTTAATATTAGGGTTGAGTTCAGTTATATATGGCAGAAATCTTATACTATACAATTATAATTCAGCTTCTTATATTTAATTAGACGTTTTTTATGGTGGTCAAGTTTCTACATTAATAGCTTTATACTGTGCCAAGCCAAAGATTTTTTATTTTTTCTATTACCAAAGAATTGTGCTTTTTAGGAAGTTCCCAAAGCAACTATTCCATAGCAAACTGAACCGACACCACTGCAGTAATATCTTTTTCTAGAGAAGAGGTGTCATAAATACCATAATCACTTACAGCAGTGGAGTTACGGGAGGTAATTTGAAATACACCTGTCCTAGCACTGCGTACTGCACCCACCTTATTGCCTGTGGTATTTGCGATCGCTCTTGCTCTGGCTTGAGCATCTTTGGTGGCTTCTGCAACCATTTCAATTCGCACTTCACTAAGTTTGGTATATAAATACTCAGGAGGTCGAGAAACCAGATTGACTCCTTCATTGATTAGCTCGTTTGCTTGCTGAGAAATTTCTGCATATCGCTCTACCTCATCGGAGCGAATTTCTAAAGTTTGACTCAAGCGATAAGCTAAGATTCGACCAGTATTACGACCGCTGATGCCAATTTCTGGAATGGTATCAGTTCTCATGGCACTTAAAGAGATGGCATCATCAGATACTTGTTTTTCTTGCAAATAGGCTTGTACCTGTTCTATCTGAGTCTTAAGATTTTGATAGGCAATTTTAGCTGTCGATTCTTGGCTAGATACGGAAAGACGTAAGATTATGTAGTCTGACTTAATTGGTCGTTTCGCAGATCCAGTGATGACTAAAACATCATTAGCCCGTTTAAATTCCTGAATCCCTTTGGCAAAAACTAAGGAACTAATAACTAAGGCAAGAGATAATACACTTAATCCAGCAAATAGTTGAGGAAAACGATCCATTAAGGAAGAAGCTTTCATAGGTTTTCTATCCCAAAGGTAGCTTGAAGTACAAATGACGCTTTAAGCAAGCACTAAGTTCCTTTTATAGAATTTGCCCTTTGATTAAAACAAACTAAAAGATTAAAGTTTAGAAATTCAAGCTGATTGTAAGATTGAATCAAATTCAACTCAGAATTAGAAATGAAAAAATGGTTTGCAGTGCCGATTGCATTTTTAGTTTCCCAGATGGTTACTTTGGCTGTTAATGGTTCAGAAGTAAAGATTACCCCTCTAGGTAGTCATGATGGTGAATTTTGTAGATTTGACCGCGCACTAATATTTGAAGACCCCAATGGCACGAGACTCATTTATGATGTGGGACGAACCGTTGCTGGTGCAGAGGATAAACGTCTGGGAGATATTGATATCGTCTTATTAAGTCATGTTCATGGGGATCATTTAGGCGATCGCCATATTACCCAAGTCAATGGAGGTAAATGTGGTCAACCAAACATTAGTCAAGATGCCACACCTAACTCCAACACGATCAACGTAGCTTTAGCTAAAAACGCTCAAATCGTTGTTGGCAGTGAAATGAATCGTTTTCTGGCTAATAAAGTTGAAGCTAATGGTGGTAATCCCCAATCAGTAAAGCTGGTTCGTTTCGGTGCTTCTGTTAAAGTGGATGATGTCACAATTACCACTGTTCCCGCAGTTCACTCTAATGGATTGAGTGGCAAATTTATTGAGGGTGAATTGGGAGAACATTTAAATAATGCTGGTCTGACAGCTTATGTTGGTCCCCCAACTGGTTATGTACTTAAATTTACTAACGGATTGGTCGTTTATTTGTCGGGAGATACGGGAGTTACTGCCGAACAAGAAACCGTAGTACGTAATCAGTATGGTGCTAATTTAGCAGTGATTAACATTGGAGATACTTTTACCACTGGTCCTACTGAAGCAGCTTATGTAGTCAATGAATTGGTCAAACCCAAATCGGTTATAGCTTCTCACGCTAATGAAGTAGCAACAGAAAGAGGAAAGGTAATACCTGGAACTAAGACAGATCAATTTATTAGGGCGACTAATGTGCCAGTATATGTTCCTTTAAGCGGACAAACCATAGAATTTAACGGTAATGGTCAATGCGTTTCTGGTTGTCAAAATTAAACAACAGTAATTTACCAAAGGCAGCACTATGGGGTTAACTTCCCCCCTTTAGTAAGAAGTAACGCTTTGATATCCCCACGTTTCTGCTACTGCTAAAAACGTGGGATCAGATATCTATCTAACTATTTTTGATCGATAACACTATTTACTCCATTCAGTATGGAAAAATTCCCCTCTGGGTTTATCCACTCTTTCGTAAGTGTGCGCTCCGAAATAATCCCGTTGGGCTTGAGTCAGATTTTGGGGTAAGCGATCGCGCCGATAACTATCAAAGTAATCTAAAGATGCACTAAAAGCAGGAACAGGAATTCCTAAACTATTAGAAGTTGCCAATACTTCCCGCCAAGATGCTTGGCGATCCAAGATACTTTGTTTGAATTCTGCTGCCAACAACAGATTAGCCAAGCGAGGATTATCATTAAAGGCTTTTTTAATTTTGTCTAAAAATCCTGCCCGAATAATACATCCACCCTTCCAAATACGAGCGGTTTCTGCCAAATCCAAATTGTAATTAAACTCCATGGAAGCTTTGCTCAACAGTGCCATTCCTTGAGCGTAGGAACACATTTTAGAGCAATAGAGAGCATCACGAACTTTATTAATAAAAGCTTGCTTATCTCCCTCATACTTACCAATAGGACCCGTAATATCTTTGGCTGCTGCTACTCTTTCGTCTTTATAAGCAGACATGACGCGAGCATTAACCGCAGCATACATAGTCGGAATAGGTACCCCCAATTCTAGAGAGCTAACCACTGTCCATCTTCCCGTACCTTTTTGTCCCGCAGCATCGAGAATTAAGTCAACTAAGGGAACATCGGTTTCTTGATCAGTTTTAGTAAAAATATCTGCGGTTATCTCAATCAAAAAAGAATTTAATTCATCTGTAGTATTCCATTGAGCAAATACTTGATGTAATTCTTGACTAGTTAAACCCAAACCATTACTGAGCAAGTCGTAAGCTTCAGCAATAAGCTGCATATCGCCGTACTCAATGCCATTGTGAACCATCTTAACGTAGTGTCCCGCGCCACGGGGTCCCACATAGGTTACACAAGGACCATCATCTACTTGAGCAGCAATTTTAGTCAAAATCGGCTCTAATTCTTTATATGCTGCTTCTGTTCCCCCTGGCATGAGGCTAGGACCATTTAAGGCTCCTTCTTCTCCACCACTAACCCCCATCCCCACAAAACCGAGTCCTGTGGCTTCTAGATCGTTAGTACGTCGTTCCGTATCATCATAGAGAGAGTTTCCGCCATCAATAATCATGTCCCCTTCATCTAATAAGGGTTTTAGTTGTTCGATGACTCCATCTACAGGTTTTCCTGCTTTTACCATCACCAAAATTTTACGAGGGCGTTCTAAAGCTTGTACAAATTCTTCTAGAGAGTAAGCAGCAACAACATCTTTGCCAGTTGCTCTTTTAGCCATAAAAGCTTCAGTTTTGGCAGCAGTACGATTATATACAGCTATAGGAAAACCTCGACTTTCTACATTGAGAGCTAAATTTTCTCCCATTACGGCTAACCCGATTACACCAAAAGTTCTCTTTGTCATAAAAAATGAGTGTATGTCTAATGTTGTCTCGCATCTCAGACTAACGTGAGTAATCTAGAGGATGCCGTAAAAAAGATATTAAGAGGTATGAATTTTACAGATGTAACTTGGTAAAACTTTATGTATTACAGAGCTTTTTGGGTGGCACTCAAGAAAAAAGGATATAGGATTATGGGATAGAAAAAGAGAAATAGAGAATAAGTCTACTACCCCTCTTTGAAGACAGAACTGTGAATTATGTTTAGAACCAAGCCAAAAGAACGTTATTTATTCATCAACCGTAAACCCAAAAAAAAATTTTCTTTGGTATGGTTTGTCGTTTCTGCTGTTTTATCTTTGTTGGTTTTCGAGTTGATTGCTCGGATTTTTGTGGATATTACCGGGAAAAGAGAAGAATTTGCCCAATTAACAGAAGCAGTAGATATTAAACAAAGTTATGAGCTTAAATTTATTGATAAAGCAGGGGAAATCAGCCCAATTTCGCCCCAAACAGGAGTTTTAGCAGTAAAGCCTAGTTTGTCGGTAGGTTATGAACTGGTAACAAATCAAGAAAATTCTTATTGGAAAATCAATCAACAAGGATTTCGCGATGTAGATGATGTTTCTCTGACAAAACCTCAAGATGAAATTAGAATTTTTATTTTAGGGGGTTCAACAGCTTTTGGTTATGGAAGTTCCAGCAATGAAAATGCGATCGCAAAACAGTTAGAATTACGTCTCACAAAACGTCTTCAGCAACAGCGTCAAAGTCCCAAAATTTATAAACCAGACGTTTTACCTTTAGATTCGGACGAACGAAAAAAAGCTCTGGCTAAACCTTCTAAAATTAAATCGGGCAAGTATCGTGTAATTAATGCAGCAGTTCCTGGTTATGCTTCTGGGAATGGTTTAGCCCAGTTGGCTTTGCAAATTTTGCAGTATAAACCTAATATCCTTATTGTTTTAGATGGTTATGAGGACTTTATGCTCAATAGCAGTGAATCTGCTGTACAAATACCTCAACCACAAGTTTATCCTGATGACGCTCCCAGTTATATTAAGGCTTCTGTGGGTAAGTTGCTCAAACCATTGGAAGATAAGAGTTATCTGGTCAAAATGCTCCAAGATTCTGTACTAGAACCTCAAGTATCTTCAGAGGAAATTAATATTGTGTTTGATAAACCAGGAAATCATCTTACAGCTTATGCACCTAAAAACCAAGAGGAATTACAACGCCGAGTTGATCGCTATTTTCAAAATCATAAACAGATGGTAACTTTAGCTACTGGAGCTGGAGTTCCCGTGATTATTGCCACCCAGCCTGAAATTACAGGGCGCAACCCTTCAAAATTAACTCCTACAGAAGGAGAAATTACCACCCAATTAGGAAGAGAATATATCAAAACGATCAAAGAAAACTATCCTCGGTTTGTTGGTGCTAATCAATATCTGCAAAAACTCTTTCCTAACAATGTCAAAGCTATCAATCTGTATAATTTGAGTGATAAATATCCTTCCCCTAGTTTTATCGATGCGATCCATTTAACAGATAATGCCAATACTATGGTAGCAGAACAACTTTATTATGCGATCGCATCTCTATCTAAAATGCAAGTTGTGCCTCGCACTCCTCCTAAACCCGTTAAACCTGATGCCAAAGATAAGGACAAGAAAGTAAAATGAAGCCTAGGCTTTTCGGAATTGCTGCTCTCTTGGCTTTGATCAGTTGCGCTAGTGTTAGCTGTAAAATTTCCGAAACAGCATCACCAGTAAAAAATGAGAATAATTTCCCAGAAAAACTGATTTCAGAAGAAGTCGCAGAACAAGCTTTTCAAGTTCGGGGTCGGAAAATTCGAGAAAAGTTAGCTAAACAAGATTTAGATCAACTTGATGCTTGGTGGCGGAGAATCAATCTCGGAGAGCCTCATAAGTACTTACTGCCAGTTATCTTATCTCGCCTTAGTTTATCAGAACAATATCCTCCTCACCATAGTTGGACAGTTCTGTTAAATATGGAGCAAGACCTATCCAACATATACCATTTCCGCAGTATTTATGATGTGCGTATTTTCTTTCTCTTCCGAAACATAATGCCCAAAGAAGTTGAAGCCTCCTATCGCAGCATGGTCCAGAGCTCCCGTGTTGGGGAATGGATGGAACAGGGGACAGAAAATCATATGTTTATGCAGAGAATGTCAGGTCTGGCTTTGATCGATGGCAGTGGATGGTCTAATTCTCGTCCAGCAGTAGCAGCAACTAATGAGGCTTGGCTACGTTCTGAATTGAATAAATTTCTCACAATTGGACAAGGAGAATTTCATTCTTCTACTTACTATGCCTATGCTATTGGGGGACTACTCAATCTTTATGATTTTGCTAAAACACCTGAATTGAAAGAATTAGCTAAAGCTACACTGGATTGGTATGCAGCAAATATGGCATTACGTTTAAGTTGGGGAACTGCTGGAGGTGCCGAAAGTCGAGGTTTTGATCGAGGAACTTGGGACGGAAGTGAATTAAGTGCTTTAGCCTGGGTCTGGTGGGGAGATAACCCTGAAACCGTGGCAAGAATTGACAAGAAACATGCCAGAGTTGCTTTATTAGCAGCATTAAGCAAATATCGACCGCCACAGCAATTTCAAGCCCTTGCTAGAAAAGAAGTACCTCTTCCTTTCGTTCTTAAAGCTAGTCATCCTAGTTATTACACTTATCATCAGGATAACCAGTTTTGGGAGACAGTATATTTCACCTCCGATTATAGTTTAGGTACGCTTCTAATTCCTAGACGTTCTTATCAAGTCAAAGGAACTATCAATGCCCAATATGCTACCTATAAGTTAGTTATTCGTGACTCTAAAGGCTTGAGCAATGGCGTAGTTAGTTTGGGTGGAACTTTTCATAATCTAATGGCAACTGGTGCTTCCCCAGGTGACCAATATGTCCAAGAAAAAGGAGCAGTAATCTATCAATTAAGACTGAATAATCAAGATAAATTAGCAGGAGTACCAGGTCGTTCCCATCTGGTTCTTCCCAGTCGCTATGGTCAACCCCAAAAATATCAGGATTGGTATATTTGGCGCATTGAAAAAACTTGGTTGTGTGTGCGACCTTGGGGTGATCAAGTTACCTGGGAAGGTCAAGTTTCAGAAAAGCATCAGAACTATCAGTCTCTAGCAGCAATTGGAGCTAATACGGCTTGGATAACTGATATAGTCTCTACAACTGATTATCCAACTTTTGAGTCTTTGAAACGGGCTTTGACTAAAACTGAGGTAGATGATCGAGACTGGCAAAGCAAAGGCAAGATCGGTTACAAAACAATCAATGGCGATCGCTTAGAAATGATTTATAATGCTAACGGTGGTATTGGTAGTGCCACAATTAACGGTAAAAAAAGACTGTTGGGCAATTGGGATGTATTAGATAGTCCTTATCTCAAACAAGAATTGTATAGTGGTTTTTTAGAGCTTATATATCCAGACAATAGATGGTGTCTAAGTATGACCTTGACAGCTCCAAAGGGATGCCACAAGTAGTATATTTACCAAATTCAGCAAAAGAAACAATGTAACATTGGTCTTCATCCGACCATTGAATCAAAATACTATACCGTAATTTCATTACTAATACCATTTCTCAAAAGTAGCTAGATAAATAAGGACTTATTAGCTAATATAAAAAAGTCTTTTAACTACTGTTAAATCTGACTTCTGACTTCTGACTTCTTACCTTTACTCCAGATTAAGTCTCTCGTTACTAATGATAAATGGTATAAATAGCGATCGCTA
>JASJDF010000084.1 GCA_030065715.1 Xenococcaceae cyanobacterium MO_188.B19
ACACGGCAAATATTCGTTGGTCGCGTAGTTATTACTCTTAACGAAAAGCAACTAACTACTTCTGATGCAATCAAAGGCAAGAATAAGAAAGATGCTAAAACTCAAGCACATAAAGCCTTGTTAGAAGCCTATGTTAATCAAGAATTAGTATCTCCGTCTGAAGTACCAAATTCATCAGATCAGGTAACAGAAATTATACCAGAAGAACCAGAAGTTACAGAACTCAAGCATGAATTACCCATCAGTACTCTCAATAATTTATGCCAGAAAAGAAAATGGCAAAAGCCCAAGTTAAACTATCAACAAGAGAATGAAATTTTTATCTGTACTGCTACACTTCAAACTGAAGAAAATACTATTACTAAAGTAGGTAAAGCTACTAAGAAGAAAACGGCTCAGAATTTAGCTTTCGATTTAATATTAGTTGAATTAGAGGCGGTTGAGTCTAGCCCAATAAGTTAAGTGGGCTGCTGGGAAAAACAATATTAAATTAGTTTAACTCAATTAAATAAATATCTTTTTTTAAGTAGCATATTCTTTATTTTATTGATGCTAAATTAAAATAGAATTAATGCCTATTTGTTTTCATTTGGATGAAGAAAAGAATTGCTGTTTAATTTTCAGGAGACAGAGAAGATGGATATTCAATATACCCAAGCACAATCCCTCGTAGAAGCTGCTATGGCAATTGCTCAGGAACGCCAAGTAGCTATCTCAGTTGCTGTGGTGGATAGTCATGGAGACCTGGTCTCTTACGGTCGGATGGATATGGCAACCTTACAATCAGGGGTGTTGGCTCAGGCTAAAGCCTACACTGCTGCACGGGAGCGTATTCCATCCTCTGAGTTAGGTCAATGGGCTCAGAAAACAGGTAAGGACATGGGTTACTGGGTTGATCCTAAAATTACAGGGATGGCGGGAGGAGTCCCCATTATGGTGAATGATCAGGTTCTAGGTGGCATAGGTGCTAGTGGTCTGAGTGAGGAAGAAGATGAACAGCTGGTACAAGCTGCCCTCGCTCGGTGTTACCCCTAAGAAAAATTTAGTTGACTCTACTCGGTTACATCGGTTAGCTCCCTAGATTTATCCATGTCATACCAAGCACTGGCAACAGATTACGATGGCACTATAGCCACAGAAGGACAAGTTAGTGAAACTACCATAACCGCCCTTAAACGCTGGCAACAAACAGGACGAAAACTACTTTTAGTAACTGGAAGACGACTGGAGAGTCTCTACACAGTTTTCCCACAAGCTAATTTATTTGACTGTATTGTGGCGGAAAACGGAGCTTTACTTTCCTATCCTGGTACGGGGGCGCAAATTTTACTGGGTTCAACACCTCAATGACAAAGAACATAACAATTTTTGGACAGCTTATGGTTCCATTTTGGACAACTTATGCTTCAAGTGACACTTACCTGAAAAACCTTTCCCCCAATCCTGGTAAAATCAGCCTCAACAGACCAATAAATCCTAGATATAGTCATGTATATCTTATCGGAGTCAGAGTTAGCTTTAAGGGGTAAATTAGAGCAGCAAGTTAACACGGGTTTCTTGTTACGGGGTCTAGCTTTGAGACAAATCAGGGAACTCAAACTCTATCGAGATGATTATGATAGTTTCCCAGAATATTGCACTGCTGTTTTTGGTCTAACATTCGATTATATAAAGCGTTGTATCACCGCAGCCGAGACTTACAAGCATATCGTCAAATATCTCCAGACCAATGGTCTGAACGATCCTTATCCGATGAAACAGAGGCAACTCAGACCCATTTTTCAAGCTGATTTGAGTCCTACTGAAGCTGGTGAGGTCTGGGTTATGGCAGTAAACTTAGCTGCTTGTGAAGTTCCTACCTCTGCCATTGTCAAAGAAGCCGTTAAACTCTATCTACAACAAAAATATCCTCCCACCAATCCCTTCAGAGTCGGTGAAATTTGTCGGATTCTTCGGGGTGTTCCTGGCAAAAGTAAATGTTGGTGTATGGTAGCAGAGGTTAAAGATACTGAATGTGTCGTTGATACATGGGATGGTCAATACACTGTGGGCATTGATGACTTGTTGTCTCTGAGGTTGAGAAAAAAGGAAAAGGAGCAAATGCTCTCTTGGGGCGAGCGAATGAGTGCTTTATCTGAGGTGGGAGAGTTGAGTGAAGCTGCTCTTTGGGTTTTAAAAGGTTTGGAAAAATTAGAGCGAGCCGAGCTTACTCCCTTAGAGGAGAAGTTATTGGAACTGCTAGAAGATGAGTATCTTCTTGATTGATAATTTCCCTAGTTATTCCCTATGTATTTCTAAATTTAGACGATTATAAAAGAAAATTTTAATCATTAACTTCAATTTGATTCTTGATAAATGGGAGTACAATTATCAAGATTTTCCTGGCTAGAACTATTAGTAGGATCAGAAGAATTGTTAAGTTCCTCATTTTCTAGCTGATTCTGATTAACCTCTGCTCCTTTTGGCACACACAAACGAAGTATTGGCTCATCATTCCTTGAAAAATCAGGCTCTCTTATCCCAGGTCGCGGATCATCTAGATTGATCAAAGGATTGTCCGTTGGTCTTAAATCTGGAAATGCTTTTGTTTCTTCAGCATCTATGATTTGAGAACCAATAGAAACAAAAAACAGCCAAGAAAAAATAGAAGTGCTACTTTTGGAAAACATTGTTAATTATGTCGTAATTTTCACTTGTTTCAATGTAGATTCCCCCTTAATTATAGATTAAGTAACCAAATCAAAAACCCGAACCCCCATCATTCTTCGCGGAAACCCTAGCCTGGCTCAACTCCCAATAAAGTTGCTTTTCAATACTCTCGGATAAACCATAAGCAAAATCTTGTTTCTGAACCTCAATCTGTTCGGGGGATAAATACCGTGACAATGATTCAGGAATTATATCTTTAACAAATCGTTTTGCCGTTTCTTGGGCTATATCTTGAGCTAAAGCCTTGATTTTGGACTCTTGCTGACTAATAACCTCTTCTACAGAAGGAATGGGCATTCTTGATTGGATATATGCCTTCATCCTCACGTATTCAATCTTGGATGCTGGATAGTCCTCAATTTTAGCCTTGGGTATTCTGCGTCCATCCACCAGGGGCAATTTATAGTTCTTCACCACTTCTAAGAGTGCTTGAAACCCCTTTCTCCCAAAGTCGGCTGACCAAACAATATCCAACTCTTTCCCCGTTAACCACAGTATTTCCTCTGGCTTATAATTCTTGACCTCGCTATCCCAAATCCTTTTGTCATTAACTACTGGGAACAGGCGGTCATCCTCTGCTTTTTTCTTCTTCTTTGGTTTGGGTTCTGGTGGGGGATTCTTTCTCTGGTATTCCTCTATCGCTTCTATTTCTTCTGGCTCTCTAATCTTGGTGAACATCAATGCCAATTCATCTAACTGATATTCCTCAACATCTCCCGCTTTCCAAGCATTAATTAGAGTGTTATATTCCTGCAAAGTAATAAATATCGTACCTGGACGATGATTTTTCTTCGTTCTGGTAATATAACCATTCCTGAAAGGGACTAACTTATATTCTTCACCTGGCTTAATTTTCCTCTTGGCTCGCCTTGGACTTCTCAACCCAAACATGATATTGCTGATTTCAGGAAAATAAGCTCGTAAGCGTTTTTCTCTCTGTTTTTCCCGATACTGAGCTATTCTCTTAGCAGCAATATCCAAGTCAGCTAAGGGAAGTTTTGTTTCCTTCTGTGCCTCCATTAGGGATTTGTAATCATTCTCGTACAGGTATATTGTCCCAGGAGGATAGCTATTAGCTTTCCTGAGTTTCTTCCCATTTAAAAACGCGATTATTTTTGGGGGTTCTGTTTTAACTTTTTGAGATTTTTGTTTGGTTTTAGTTGAAGCTTTAGCCATTCTTTAGTCAATGGTACTAATATTGGTTATTATACTATTTTTGAGAAAATAACATTAAAATAATATTTATTTTTCAAGTAGAAAATGCTTTAAATTATTCATCTATTACCTTTATTATAAAAGAAAATATTTACTCTTAAATCAATCTATCTTTTACCTCAAATGACCAATGGAAATAAGTCAAGAATTTGCCCATCAGGGTTATATTATCATCAAAAAACTCTTCACTCAGATTGAAATAGAGCAAATAACTAGCATTGTCAATCCCATTTATCAAGAGTGGCTTAATGAAAATAGTTCGGCTAAATTAATCAAGACAGTAGTTCCATAATGCCTAATCTCAAAGAAAATGACTTGTTACTGCGTCAAGTGCTAACTCAAACCCAAGTAATTGCTGTAGTAGGTCATTCAGATAAACCCCATCGCACCAGCTATCAAATCGCTCAATTCTTACGACAAGCAGGCTATACAATCTATCCAATTAATCCGACAGTCTCAGAAATCGATGGTCAACCAAGCTTTCCTTCTCTCAACGCCATCCCAGAACCCATCGACCTAGTTAACGTCTTTCGCCGTTCTGAGTACTTGCCAAAAATAGTCGAACAAGCAATCACTCTTGGCATTCCCACCATTTGGGCGCAGTTGGGAGTTTCAGACCCAGCTTCGGCAGAGAAAGCCCAGAGTGCTGGATTGAATGTGGTGATGGATGCTTGTATCAAAGTTGAGTATTTAAGATTAGGGATAAATAGTTCTCACCAAGATTAATACTTCCTCTCTGGTTATTCCCGATTGTCTTTTAAATTCAGAAACATCCCAGAGGCTAATAACAAAATTATGCCTTAAATCAATTTGGAGATTAGTCTATGGCACAAGTCCAAACAAGTTTACTACCTCAACTTTCCGATAAATTGTTCCTTACTGATGGTGGCATTGAAACTACTCTAATTTTTCATGAAGGATTTCATCTGCCTTACTTCGCTGCATTTGATTTATTAGACAATGCTTTAGGATACGAAGCTTTACATAAATATTTCCGTACCTATGCCCAACTTGCTCAAAAATATGAGGTCGGGCTAATTCTGGAAAGTCCCACTTGGCGAGCTAGTCAAGACTGGGGAGATAAACTGGGATATTCAACAGCCGAAATGGCTGCTTTCAATCGGCAAGCAATCCAATTACTTCAGGAGATTCGAGATCAATACGAAAACAAGAAGACACCAATGGTTATCAGTGGTTGTATTGGACCAAGGGCAGATGGCTATAATCCTACAGAATTCATGAACGAGCCTCAAGCCCAAGATTATCATTCAGCCCAGATTGAAACATTTTGTTCTTCTCCAAGGGCAGATTTGGTCACAGCTACCACTATGACTTATGCAGAAGAAGCCATTGGCATCTCTCGCGCTGCTGAAAATGCTAAGATTCCCGTTGTCATCTCTTTTACAGTAGAAACTAATGGTCGTCTCCCCACTGGTCAATCCCTGGAAAATGCCATCGAACAAGTTGATGATGCTACTAATAGCTTTCCTCTTTACTATATGATTAACTGCGCTCATCCCACTCATTTTGAAACTGCACTCCCCACTGCTAAAAGATGGTCACAGAGGATTCACGGCTTAAGAGCTAATGCTTCTATCCGAAGTCATGCCGAACTTGATGAAGCGGAAGAACTAGATACTGGTAACCCAGTAGCACTGGCTTTTCACTACCAACAACTGAAAACTCAACTGCCTTCTTTTAATGTGCTTGGTGGTTGCTGTGGCACAGATCATCGTCATATAGAAGAGATTTGCCAAGTTTGTCTGCCACTTTTTTTGACTGCCCCAACTTTTTTCTGAGTACTTCTAGCACTTGTTCCTAATTCAAAGCCCTACACCCTTTTGCTGATAATTTGTCAGCATTTTCACGATTTTTTCGGAGAACGTGCCTAATTATGAACTCTGGAATCAAAATACTTGTCCATCAGAGGGGAATGGGAAAAGCTGCTCAACTCGGAGATGTTATCTCTTTTGAATGCCAAGGATTTCTGAACCGTGGGGATTGTATTCAATCCAAATCACTGTTTCGTGTTTGCCTTGGTCGCAGAGAAATTATAGCAGGAATCGAAAAATCACTGATTGGCATGAAGCCAGGAGGATACAAAAAAGTCAAAATTAGTCCTCACCTAGCTTACGGAGAAATCGGCGTACCTGGTCTAATTCCTCCTAATGCCGTTCTGGTTTACGAGCTATGGCTATTAGAGATTGTCCAGAACAATATCACTTCCTTGAAGAAAAGATCAGATCAATGCTTTTGTGCGACTAGCATTTATTACTTCAAAACCAATAACAATTAAAAATCCCCCAGAAAAAATCGCCGTTCTGTTTTTAGAAAACATCGTTTCTTAAAAGCTTAATTCTGCTTAAAAGTCTACCAATAAATTCTTGTAATTGGAAATCTCGTTTCCTAAAACACGCCCCTGAATCATCGTTTTTTATCCTCCTCTCCTCTCCACTTTATAATTCAATCTAACTGCTTAAACCCAAGCCCCATCTCGCATTTAGCGATCGCACAAAAATCCCCCTTTTCTGCTTTATTTACAGTCGTTTTGGCTACTGGGGGATTCCCTGGTTTTCCCCAGTAGAACTTTTAGTCAATATAACGATAACTACCATACTTCGCCCCCGATTACTTAATACTAATACTGTCTATATTTCTCGATGATTCCTGTCAGGTGTCTTATTAATTTATTAACTGATCTAGGTCATTAGATATCTCTTCCGTTAAACCCCCATGATTTTTTAAGTCATTTGTTACAGGAGTCAACATTGCCAAGGACGAGATCGCTCCTCTCACTTGGTCTGAGCGAACCTCTAGATATTTGTATAGTTCATCTAGAGTGCGATGTCCTGAGATTTCTTGAATAACTCTGATGGGAATTCCCGCATTACTCATCTGAGTCAGGGCGGTGCGACGAAAGCTATGGCTGCTTACTCCTTCTATGCCTACTCTGTCACAAGCTTGTCGTAAAATCCAGTCCGCCGAATTGGTGCGTAGATGACCTCGCCCATGTCTCCCTGGGAATAGATAGCCTTTTGGTTGTGGTGGTTTGTATTGCTTGAGAATAACTTTCAAATCTTCAAGAATAGGAATAGTACGGGTTGCTAACTTTCCCTTAGTATGGCACTTGCGAATCAGTAAGTTGGAGCGAACACGATTTCTACTGTCATACAAGTCTTTGGTATGGAGGGTAACGCATTCGTTAATGCGACAAGCCGTGTAGAGACAGATCGAGAACAGGGTACAATCTCGGACAGCATTTAGGGTAAATCCTTCGTTAAACAACAGTTGGATTTCGTACTGGGTGAGAATTTTAGCCCGACCATGACGGTCAATTTTCATCTCCCTTGCCCCCAAACTTGGCTATATTTTATTGAATCTTGTTAGGGGGTCACAGGTCAAATTTTCAGACCAATGGTCTGGACGCTCACTTTGAGCTAAAGTCTACTATTTTGGCGACTTGCTTGTCGGCAGTTCTCCGCAGTAAAAATTTGGGATAGGGTGATCGAGTGTTTGTAAAATTTTTATTCAGAAATAGAGATGATTAAAGATTCAGATAATGGTAATTTTTCAATATTAGAAATAACCTCAAGTAATTCATTAAACCAATTAAAAGAATCCGAAATCATACCTTGAATTTCTTCTAAGTTTGTGATTTCAATTTTACTCGATATTACAGATAAAACACGCTCTTCAATCTCTTTGAGGAAAATTAGATTAAAATTATCTAATTCTAAAGCATCTAAGTTGGTTAGTATTTCATTGTAAAGAGAATCAGAGATTAAAATAATTTTCGCACAAGAATTATCAGGCTTAAAAATTGTTAATTGAGCCATGATTTTTGTTTTATTTAGGTTAATTTTGTGGTGAGATTACATCGAAAATAAAATCTGAACTAATCTAACCCCACCTGGTTACTTCTCCAGGTTCTAGACAAATCTTCGTCCAAACGGAGATAGTTACCATTTTTGTAATAAGGAATAGCCAGCCATTGACCTTGTTTTTGGTGGAAAGTGCCGATTAAACAAGAATTTTTCAATATAGGTTTTTGAGCTTTTTTGGCGATCTGCTGCGAGTTTTTCTTCTAGCTCAATTACATCAAATTCCTCAAGAAAGCCTTGAGATTGAGTCAATGTTTGTGTCATCATAATATTCCATACCTTTATTTTTTAAGGTGTTTGGCAAAAGCGATCGTTTACCGTCCAAAGTTCGCGATCGCTTTTGTTATAATTATTATATCATTTTAAATTGAATTTTCAACTTAAAATGAAAAATATCCTATAAATGAATTGACTCATAAGCTAAAATACAATGGGATGCACAATTTATTTTGAATAAAGTCAATTCACAGGTAATACTAATGTCAAAGGAATCTACACAAGTTAAATTGTCATTTGCTCAATGGCTTAAGTTGCGTAGAGAGATAGCTGGACTTAAACAAGCTGATATAGCTAGAGCTTTAGATGTTTCGGGTCAAGCCGTAAGCAGTTGGGAAAAAGGAACTGCAACCCCTGCACTAAACCCTTATCAAACTAAGCAACTTTGTTTGGTACTTAATGTGACGCTAGATGAGTTGGTAAAAGGGTTTAGTGGAGAAGTAGAAATTAGCATTAGCTAAGGGATGAGGATGTTATTATCTACACAAGTTGACTCTCCTCAATTGCCTAGTATTTGAGTTATTCAGATGAAGTTTTGCACTTTGTTTAGTCTTCATTCCTAATTACAAGCGATCTCAATTTTGCTAAGGTACGAACTGGTCAGGTTTTGCCTGACGCATAGGGCGATCGCTTTATCTAAAAAATTGTTTTTATAGTGAAGAACAGTAATTTCAAAGTACTCCTTCTCTGGCAAGAAAAAATTTTAGGTTGTAGATTATCCTACAAGAATTATTCCTTTTTGCTGAAGAAGCCGATCACTGTTCTTGATCAGAAAAACGTGATACAATCCCCACAAGAATTAAATCCTTCTTTCCAAGCAGTTTTTTTACAAAAGAATATAATGCCATTTTGCCAAAGTTTTCGCACTATCTTCTCTTTGCTTTTTCTTGCTACTATCAATCCTGGGATTGCCCAAGCGCAGGTGGTTCCCGATAACACATTACGCACTTTTGTTGAACAATTGGAAAATATGATAAGAATTACGGGTGGCGAAACATTTGGTAATAACCTTTTTCACAGTCTTGATGAGTTTTCGATTCCCGAAGGCGTAAAAGCTATTTTTGAGAATGCTTTAGATATAGAAAATATATTTACTCGCGTTACTGGGGGTTCGATCTCGAATATTGAAGGGATAATTGAGGCTAACGGTACGGCTAATTTTTTCTTGATCAATCCTAACGGAATTGTTTTTGGGAAAAATGCCCAACTGAATATTGGTGGCTCTTTTTTGGCTACCACTGCTGATAGCATTGAATTTGCCGATGGTAAAATTTTTTCTGCCATCGGCGGTGATAAAAAACCGATTCTTACCGTGAGTCCTGCCATTGGTCTTCGTTTGAGGGGAAACAACGGCAGTATTACTGTTAATGGTATAGGGAATAATATTATTAATGACTCAAATTTTTCACCGATAGAATTTAGTGAAAGACCAGAGGGGATTTCCACTAATGATAGTCAGACCTTAGCTTTGGTCAGCAACGGAATAAATCTTAATGGTGGGGTGGTTGGAACTGAGAGTGGAAATATTTATCTGACTAGCATTGAATCTGGTTCAGTTGGGATTGAACAGTCCGAAAATGGACTAACTTTAACCGATAATGCTATAAGCAAATATCAAGATATTAATCTCAATCAGCAATCCTTAGTTGATGCTAGTGGTGAAAAAATCGGAACAGTTTCTGTTATAGGAAAAAACATCAACTTTAATAATGCCTCTGCTTTACTACTTCAGAATCAGGGGGATACTTCTTCTGGTTCAATAAACCTAAAAGCCATTGAATCAGTAACTTTTTCAGGTACTTCTTCAGGTGGAGATATTTCTAGCCTCATTCGTTCAGAAGCCCTAAATATGGGAGAAGGAGCGGATATTGATGTTGTTGCTCGCAAATTAATAATTCAAGATAGAAGTACAATTCAGGCTTCTACATTTAGTGATACTGTTGAAGCTACTGGAGGAGATATTAATCTTAACATTTCTGAAAAGATTGAATTGGATGGCGGTCTGATAGCTGCTTCTACCCTTGGAAAAGGTAATGCTGGAAATCTTCAATTATCTACTCCACAACTTGAGTTAAATAATTCTGGACTTATAACTTCTGCTACCGTCGGAACAGGAAATGGAGGAAAAGTAATTATTGATGCTGATTTCATCGAGCTTGATGGTAGTACTACATCAACAATTAATAGAACAAATATCTCTGCATCATCCTTACTGCCTAATTCTGGAAATGCTGGTGATATAATTATCACCAGCAAAAAAATAAGAATAACCGATGGTGCATCATTGTCCTCTTCTTCTTTTGCGGTTGGAAATGCTGGTGATATAATTATTAATGCTTCTGAATTTGTGGAAGTAGAAGGAATAAGCCAAGATTTCCAAGGAAGCAATACTACCCAGAGCATTATAAGAACTTCTGTTCAAGTTGCTACCCCCGCTCGGCAAGAAAGACTGGGGTTACCAGCCATACCAACTGGTGACGCTGGCAATTTGACTATCAATACCCCTTCTTTGAATGTCGCCAAAGCAGGAGTGATAAGCGTAGAAAATCAAGGTACAGGGATTGCAGGAAAGCTAACTATCAATGCTGATAATTTAAACCTAGATGAATCGGCAAATATTACTGGTGCTGCCGAATCTGGGGTGGGGGGAAATATAGAACTAAATACCACTAATCTCAATATCAGCAATGATAGTCAAATCACTTCTGCTGCCAACGGCAACAAAAACGGTGGCAATATCACCATTTTCACCACCAATCTAAACGCAAAAAAAAACTCTCAGATAACTGCTAGTTCTTTTGAGGGGGACGGAGGAAATATCATCATTGATGCTAATGATTCCATCTTCCTCAAAGACCAAAGCAATATTACCGCTACCTCAGAATTTGGGAACGGTGGCAATATTGACCTTAATAGCGATCGCATCCAAATCGAAAACAATAGCAATATTTCTGCCAGAGCAGGAGGAGAAGGAAACGGTGGCAACATTGATATCACAGGCAATACAGTTTTGGCTCTAAATGATAGCGATGTTGTTGCCAGTGCTATTCAAGGCAACGGTGGAAATATTAGAATTGATGCTGATGCTTTACTTGGAACTGAAGAAAGAAAAGCGACCCCTGGTAACGGGACTTCTGATGCTGATGCCAGCTCTGAATTTGGGCAAGACGGTACTGTGGTCATAACCAATCCCCAGAGCAACATCCAAGACCCAATTGTTGTTGTCAAGGAAATCAGAGAAAACAATATTCAGAGAAAAACTCAAAGTCGATGCGTTGATGGTAAGCCACTTTTTAACGATGGGAGACATTCAGACCTGCACGAAACTCCCGACAATATGCTTGACACCCCCGAATATTTTCCCAGTGATAATTTTATTCCTCCTTCAAAGGAAACAAACGAAAGCAAGTCCCCTAGAATTGAAGATTTAGTATGGTCAGAAGGAGATCCCCTCATTCCTGGGAATCAGATAGTGGTAACAGAAAATGGAAGAGTATTTGTAGTGGTTAAATCGCAATTAGAGTCATTGCAACAAAACATCTGTAGTTCTACTGTCACAGAAAAATGATAACAAGGTTCTAACCTCCACCCAACAGGGTCACAGCCGACCAAAGGGAAGGATGAGTTCGGCTTTTAATTTGGTTAATTTGAGCTAGTTGCAAAGCCTTGGCTTTATCAAAATTTGACTCCCGAATTTGAGAATAGAAATCGCGTATTAACTCCGCTTGTTTTTCATCGTCAACCGACCAATAACTACCCAGTACTGAATTAACTCCGCTTCTGAGTCCTACTCCCCCCAAACCCAAGATAGCGCGATCGCTTGTAAAAGAAGTTTCACAACCAGATAATACCAACATTTCTATTGAAGCCTTGCTTCCTTGAAGCAAAGACTCTAAATCTAGAGTAGATATATTGCGATCATAGGCAACAATAAAAGAATTTTCCGCGATGCCACCACCATATGCGTGACTTGATATATGTACTATAGAATATTGGTTGCCAACTAGCTGCTGTTGAAAATTTTCAGTGGTAAATTCTCGATCGAGAAATTTACGTCCCCCAATAATCTTGATAACATCTTCCACTTCTTTGGAGACTTGAGATAAAGAATTCCATTCTCTTCGTTGTATTCCTAACCCGAAAACTGCTGCTTTTGGTTTAGATATTTTCTTGCTCTTATCTATAGGAACAAAATTCAATCCCAGAGACGAAACAGTAGCCCATTTTTGAACTAAAAACTGCTTGCCATCGTTGAGAGCAGCCATTGGTATATTACGGAGAATGCCATCGTGGACAAAAATTAGGCTATTTGGCTTAATTTGCTCTAATTCTGCCTCAAAAGGCGTAATTATCATGTTGTATAATTTCCGACTTAAAACTCCAAGCTGCCAAGATTTACCTTGTTTAAGCTCTTGATAAAAATTAATAGCCATTTTTTTTAGTTCACTTTCACTTATTGAAACTCGATGATGAAGTAGTTGACCATTAGGAAGTTCTAAAATCAAGTGAGTTTGGTTTTTGAGAATAATTGAAGAAAGCAACACCGCATTTTTCTGAGCAAGAGTTTCTCCAGTCGCCAATTTTTCGGGAAAAATTCTTACACAATTATCGCCAAAATAGTTCTGAAGTTGAACTAATCGTAATTGTTCAAAAACAGAAAGAGCTTCAGAAATTTTATTTTCAGACAAATTAGAATCAGAAAGGAGCAATTCAAGTGTGGTACGATAAATCGGTTCAATTTTCTCACTAAAATTTAACCTTTGGTCAATATCAATATTGATTGAAGCTTGATTTAAGGAACTAAGAGAAAAGACGGCTTTTTTATAAAATGTAGTCGCTTTCTCAATTTGTCCCTCTTTTTGATAAATTCTACCTGAAAGCCAATAAGCACGATAAAGAATTTCGTAAGCTGATTTTGAATAGGCTTTGATTTGAGCTAAATGAGCATACTCAAGTGCTTGAGGAAAATCGGATAATTTTTCGGCTAATAGAGCCAATTCGAGAAAAGCATGACTTTCTGTCCGAACATCTTGTATATTCTGTGCCGTTTCAATTGCTTTGGTTAACCAATAATGAGTCCTTTCTCGATCAATTTGACTCCAATTTAGACTCAAGAAAGCTTTGGTTCTAGAGTTTGGTAGATCAGATAATATTCTTCTTCCTCGCTTCAGTTGTTCGGAAGAAAGTTTTGCTGAAGAAACTTTGCTCCACTCAATTAAAGCCCGAACAGAGGAGGTAGATTCTTCTGTTTGACTCAAATCTAAAGCTTGTTGAGCATACTCAAGGGCTTCTAGTTGATAGGCTTGGGCAGAAGAAATATACTTTTCCCTTTCTCCTCCTTTTTTTGAACTATCAGCTTTTAATCGAGTAGTTTTTATTTCTTTTTGTAAAAGTATTACTAGATTATTTAGAGTCGATAGAGATGTTTGTAATTTAAGACTTTCTT
>JASJDF010000085.1 GCA_030065715.1 Xenococcaceae cyanobacterium MO_188.B19
CTAATCCTAAACCACCAAAAATTAGGAGGTTTTTTTGATTGGGAGTAAGAGTATTGACCCCTAGTCCGTAGTTTAAGTTTTCTGCAAAGCCAGATGGTGCGCCTTGTGCGCCAATATCAATAAATTGGCTTGGGGGAACACCACATACAGGGCAACGCCAATTCTCAGGTAAATCAGTGAACAGTGTTCCTGATTCAATTTTGTTTTGATTATCGCCTTTAGCTGGATCGTAAACATACCCACAAGCACGACACTCATAACTAGAGGGTGCTTGTTCGGCTAAAGTTTTTTCTTGACCTTGTTCGCTTATAGTTTTTTCTTGACCTTGTTCACTCATTACTTAAAGAAATATAACAAATCTTAAAATATTCTCTAATTTGGATTATCGCACAAAAAAACAACCACAATGAAATTGAGTCGCTTGTGATTGTGGTTTTGATGGATAAATTATTTTTCTCTGAGAACAGGTTAATTAATCTTCCTTAATTTTTTTGCCCGCCCTAGGTCGGCTCAGAGTATTATTTGGGTTCTGGTGGGCAAAGATAATTTGCCTGAAATGGTTTAATTAATTTTGTGTAATTTTGCCCACCCTACTACTTAATAGCTTTTTCTAACCAGCTAAGAGACCATCTCTTTTTAATTTTTCAGCGATCGCTTGCCTGAGAAATTCGGAACGATTAGGTAGCGACCGTACAATGTTATCAATTTCTGGTGGAAGCTTTACGCTTACTGGTCTTTGCTTGTCTGTAGTACCTAATCCTTTTCCTTTAAAATGAGTTCTACCCGTATTTTTCATAAATCTTTTTTAAAATATCAAGTATACGTGATATGATTACCATCAGAGAGAACTCGTCTGAACAACCTTTTCTCTCTGATGAAACTAATGCTCACTACAAGAAAATGAACACATATACAAGTATACTCGATATTAGCTTTGTTCTAATCGCCTTAAAAACCCAACATCACAACAAAATTTAAGGTGAAATACTAATGAATAAATTTATGGTCTTGCTAATTACTAAGCGGAAATTAGATTTTTCTCAATTAGCTTTTGTGCGATCGCATTTCTCAAATAATCATTTCTTTCTTCGGCAGGTAAAGACATCCAAGCTTCATACTGACTTTTGGGAATACGAACAGCGACAGATTTTGGTGCACTTCCCTCTGGTGCAATTTTAGGAAAAGACTTTAAATACTGTGGATTTCCTCTAGGCATTTTTTTACTGTTAACAGTGTGATTTGTGATATTATGGTTATGACAAGGAGAAGATCGAGCATGCAAACTTTACTCTTCCCCTTGACGAAAATTCGAGCCAATAAATCATGGCTCAACACCACCGTAAACAATTAAATGTAACCGATGAATAACCCTATTATACATCAATCATATTTAGACCTAATCGCCTTAAAACCCCAACAGTACAACAAAATTTAAGGTGAAATATCATGAATAAAAAATATCTCCTCAACCCTTTCAACACTCTATATCAAGACAATATCTTATTAAGCAAACGCCCTGAAATCCAGGAATTAAACCAATACGCGATCGATTTGGAAGATCGAATTCCAGGAGAATTAGATTTAAATTATCTCATCTTCGAGTTTGCTAACAATCAACTAGCCTTCGTCCGAAATGGTCTGTTGTTGGCTAAAATCAAGTTTCTCAAACTCTACAAAAATTATGGCGATGGTACATTTGCAGGATTCTGTAAACAACAATTAAGAAAACAACGCTGGCAAATTAACGATACTATTCGCGCCTCCAGAGTCGTATTAGAACTTATGTATGCAGGATTTGAAACCTTACCCGCTAATATTTCTCAAGCTGTAGCTTTGGGTAAACTGACAGGAGAGAAATTAATAGAAGTATGGCGCAATATTACTAAGACTCTTGCTGCCGATAAAATAACCGCTAAAACCATTAAAAATATCATCAAACCGCCACTAGAATCAGATAGAAAAAACGCTACGATTCAAGTTTCAGTAGAAGTGCATGAAGATATCCACAGAGAAGCTGCTTCTAGAGGTTTATCCGTTAGGGAATTCATGAGGATAATTTTAGAATTTTTTATAAATAGTGAAGATTCACACCTTTTGAAATCTGAAGTAAATACAGAAGAATACAAGGAAAAACAAATAATTTGGCAAGAAGATTTAATAAAAATAGCTGAAGAAAAGGATAATTTTTTAATAATGTCGCAAAAAACTGAATCTTTTGCCTAAAAAATGAACCCAGAATAATTTGTTAGGCTAAATTAATGCCCACCAAATATTATTTTTGTAGCTGAGACAGTAATAAAATTGTAGGGGCGAACGGCTGTTCGCCCCTACAGGGAATTAATATATTTATCGATAACGGAATTTAGAATGCAAACCTGAATGTTCGCGACACTTAGGTTATTATTTAGACTTTTTGATTGATTCTTTCTATTTTTGCGCCTAATCCTTGTAATTTAGCTTCTAAGTTTTCATAACCTCGATCTAGATGATGCAAACCTCTAACTATAGTTTTTCCTTGGGCTGCTAAACCTGCTAAAACTAGGGCTGCGGAAGCTCTTAAATCTGTTGCCATGACTGGCGCACCAGAAAGCAGAGGAACACCTTGAATCATGGCATGATTACCCTTAACCCTAATGTTTGCTCCCATGCGTTGCAATTCTGCTACATGGCGCAGACGATTTTCAAATACGGTTTCGGTAATTAAGCTATGTCCCTCACTGACACTGAGTAATGCCATAAACTGTGCCTGCATATCGGTGGGGAAACCTGGATAGGGTAGGGTTTCAATATCAGTTGCTTTTAATTCTCCTGGGATTAGTTTTAGGCGATTGCTAGATTCTGCTACTACTTGACAGCCAATGGCTTCTAACTTAGCAATTACAGGAACTAGATGTTCTGGTACTACAGAGGAAACAGATATTTCTGAATGGGTAATTGCTCCTGCAACTAAAAATGTTCCTGCTTCAATGCGATCGCTAACTACTGTATAATCTACAGAGTGGAGGCGTTCTACTCCTGAAATAATAACCTTGTTTGTTCCTGCCCCCCTAATTTTTGCTCCCATAGCACAGCAAAAGTTAGCAAGGTCGACAATTTCAGGCTCTTGAGCAGCATTTTCAATGATTGTTTCCCCTTCAGCCAAGGTAGCTGCCATAATTAGAGTTTCTGTCGCCCCAACGCTAGGATAGTCTAAGTATATTTTTGCTCCTTGAAGTCTGCTATTATTCCCTTGAACATGGGCATGAACAATCCCAGAATCAATGAAAACATTAGCTCCCATGGCTTGTAATCCTTTAACATGGAGTTCTACTGGTCTTGCACCAATAGCACAACCTCCAGGTAGAGGGATACGTACTACTCCAAATCTGGCGAGCAAAGCACCAATAGCAAAGAAACTAGCTCTAAGCTGAGAAACTAAGTCATAGGGAGCTTGAGTAGGATTAATTTCTCTAACGTTTAGATCCAAGGTATTGCCATTTTTAGATATTTTTGCGCCTAAAGCTGTTAATATCTGAATCATTCGCCTAATATCTACCAAATCAGGCACATTACTTAATCGACAATCTTCGGGACACAATAGAGAGCCAGCCATTAAGACTAGGGCAGAGTTTTTTGCCCCACTAATTTCCACCGTACCTTTGAGTGGATTTCTTCCCCAAATTTCTAGCACAGGTTTAGTATCTTCTTGGGTTAAAGAGGGTTGTGTTATGTTAGAAATAGAGCTAATGATCTTATCCTCCAGTTTTATTAAATTGTAAAAAGTTAAATTGAATAACAGATAACATTTAAAGCAGCAAATTAATCACAACTTTAAAAATAGATTTTATCGATAGTTTCCAAGAATGTTAAATTAGAGGACTTAATTAAATCTATAGTTAAATCCTAGAAATACAGATATTGAATTTAATTGCTCCAGGAACTATGTTGACAATAAATCTAAAGTGTTGGATGATATGAGTTTGGATGCTGATCCATAAGCGGGACTGGCGGAATTGGTAGACGCGCTAGATTCAGATTCTAGTGTCCTTAAGGACTTTCGGGTTCAAGTCCCGAGTTCCGCATTCAGCAAGTCAAGTATTACTCTAATTTCAGCTAGTCGTCAATAGCTAGTGACAAATAAAATAATTACCAGTCTGAAAAATCCCTTAGTCAAGCAGCTTCGTAAGCTCCACCGCAGTAAACATAGGCGACAGCAAAATCTTTTATTATTAGAGGGTAATAATACTATCATTACTGCGTTAACGTTAGATTATCCTTTAACTCTTCTTTGTTGTACTATCGAATGGCAAAATCGTCATCAGCAATTATGGGGAATAATCAATGATCGCTTACCAAGAGTAGAATTAGTTAGTCCAGAAGTTTTGTCTACAATGGCAACTACAGTAAATCCTGATGGAGTAGTAGCAGTAGCAAATCGTCAAATATCCCAAGCATCAGGTTATGTAATTAATCATTTAGGATTAGTCGGAGAAAGATTACAAGACCCTGGTAATCTAGGAACAATTATTCGGACAGCTGTTGCTACAGGAGTAGAACAGTTATGGTTGAGTCGAGATAGTGTGGATTTCGATCATCCCAAAGTTTTAAGGGCTTCTGCTGGTGAGTGGTTTCGTCTATCAATGAATGTTAGGGATAATTTAGTAGAAACTATTCAAGAACAAAAAAATAACCAGGTTCAAATTATTGCTACTATCCCCGATGCTACTAAAACTTATTGGGAACTAGATTTAACTCGTCCCAGTTTGATTTTATTAGGTAATGAAAGTGCAGGATTATCACCAGAATTAATGGCGTTAGCTGATGAAAAAGTTACTATTCCTCTAGATAACAAAGTAGAATCTTTAAATGTCGCGATCGCAACTGCTTTAATATTATATGAAAGTAAGAGGCAAAATAGTTAGTAGTTAGTAGTAATTAACATGAAAATTTTGCAGATAGTTCCTTCTGTATCTTTAATTTATGGGGGTCCCAGTCAGATGGTGTTGGGACTTTCTGAAGCTTTAGCAACAGAAAAAATTGATGTTACTCTCATTACTACTAATTCTAATGGAGATACAGGACAAGAGCCTTTAGATGTTCCTTTAGAAAAAGAAATAGCACAAGATGGTTATAAAATAATTTATTTTCCCTGTTCTCCTTTTCGTCGTTATAAATTTTCTCTTCCTTTGTTGCAATGGTTAGCAACTAACGCCAAAAATTATGATTTGGCTCATATTCATGCTCTTTTTTCTCCTGTTAGTACCGCAGCAGCTACTATTTGTCGGAATAAAAAATTACCCTATATTATGCGTCCTTTAGGAACTCTTGATCCTGCGGATTTAGCGAAGAAAAAGCTACTTAAAAAAATTTATGGTTTGTTATTAGAGAAACCCAACCTAGCTGGTGCTAGTGCGATTCATTTTACTAGTCAGGAAGAAGCTAAAGTTTCGGAAAGATACGGAACAAATAGTCCAGATTTAGTTATTCCTTTAGGCGTTAATTTACCTCAAAATATGCCACCTTTGGGCAAGATGCGTCAGGAATTAAAAATCGATTCAGATATTCCGATAATTTTATTCATGTCTCGTATTGATCCTAAAAAAGGTTTGGATTTATTACTTCCCGCTCTAAAAATATTACAAAAAGAAGCAATTAATTTTCATTTTGTTTTAGCTGGTACTAATCCTCAAGACCCTGACTATGAAAATAGTATTAGTGAAAATATTAAACAATCTGCTTTAAATTCTATTACTACCATTACAGGTTTTGTTACTGGTGAAACTAAATTAAGTTTATTACAAGATGCAACGATTTTTATTTTACCTTCCTATTACGAAAACTTTGGTATTGCAGTAGCAGAAGCAATGGCAACAGGAACACCTGTAGTAATATCAAATAAGGTTCATATTTGGCAAGAAATAGAGTCTGCTGATGCTGGTTGGATTACTAACTGTGATGTTCGTAATTTGACTGAAACTTTACGCCAAGTTTTACAAAATCCTTCAGTTTGGCAACAAAAAGGAATCAATGCGCGGAACCTAGTAATAAATAAATACAGTTGGAACGCGATCACAAAAAGAGTGATTAAAGCTTATCGAGAGATTTTAAATTACTAAACTTTAACTGTATTGACTAGCTTCATTCAATTAGACATGAAGTAATTATAGGTCATTTTAAGGCACTGGTCAATTAAGATGTGTTATCTTCCCAGCTTCGCCAATTGAGCATTTCTTCCATGAGAATTGGTCTTTTGATATACTCGATTGCCATTGCAGGAGTAATATTTTTTCCGAGACTAAAGTGTGGTCTAACCCAATGCGCGAATTAATCTCTGCACGGTAATGGCTCGATTTAATCCTTCAACCTTTTTAGAATATAAATTTTGTCTTCTTCTATAAACACTACATTTACATCTAATTGCACTATTATGTGCTTCATTATGATTAGCATGAACTTCGTATTTGAGACTAATTGAAGTATAAGGATGTTCGATTTTTACCCATTTTCTTCTGGGGTTTCCCTGAGAACCTTTGATTTTCATCGCCACTTCCACCCCTTCTCTCCAAACTTTTCGATGGGGAAAATTGCCATGACAGTCTGCTTGTTTGAGATAGACACTAGCTAAAATCCATAAACATTTGCCATAGCGAGTTTCACCATCGCTGAACCATCTAATAAATTTACTTTTTTTCGCCCATTTCCACGATGAACGCTGTCGCTTTTTCAAACAAATCATTTTTTTCTAAATGTTTTTCCCAGCCGATGATTGTGGCATGAGATTTCCCCAAAATTCTTCCAGTTGCTCTTATACCGTTACCCTCGCTTCGCATCTTGATTGCTAAAGCTACTGTTTCTGGAGAATGGCGTAGCCTATACATTGGGGTTCCAGTTCTTTGATTAAACCTTTTTCCGCAATCTTTGCACTTATATTTTTGAATTTTAGTGCCATCTTTTAGGGTATTTATCCCATGTTTTATGGTTTTTTTACGCTTTGCAATTTGGACAGTTCAAAATTAGGGCGCGCCGCTTCGCGGATCTCTGCGAAATCGCCATTAATTTATAAAAATAATTACTATAATTACTGGGAATTTTATAATAACCCCTAACTGTAGCATATTTCTGGAAAATTTAAGATGCGTTTACCCTGATATCTTCCATATTTCTCAAAGTAAATAATTTCAAACTTAAGGGAAGGAAATTTTAAATTGTTGGGATTTATACCCGATCGCTATTTTACAAGAGGTTCAATCCAGAAGTAAATGGAGCAATTAATCTTTGATTTTTGTAAATAATTATTAACAAAAGCATAAATATTCACCAAAACACCGAAGTAATTCATAGATAGGTTAAATATTTCCTATGAAGAACTTAGAAACTAAAAACAGAAATTGGTGGTGGAAAAATATTTTAGCTCCTGTAATAGTAGCTTATTTAGTCTTCATTATTTTCTTATTTGCCAAAAAAGACCAGAATCCTAAAACTTTATGGCTCAATAGACTAGAAACCCCAGATATAGTCCTAATTAGTTTGGTATTTTTGTTTAACTCTGTAATTATAGAAAGATTAGGTAAACGCTAGTTATCAATAAGTAAAATAAAGTTTAATGATATATTAAATACCAGATAAATTGGCTCTAATTTTCTCATTTTAGGTTACCGTTGTACACCATCCCTACTTCGATTGCGGAAACGTCGATTATGAAGCTGATATTGCCAAGTCTGTTGTGCTTTTTTCAGTCGATTCAGGGATTCATCTAATTGATTGAGGGCGTTATGATAGCGCATTCTTTCTCTAGTCTGACTAGACTGAACTTCTTGCCTAAGATTTTCTTGCTCTTGCCTTAAAGCTTGCATTTCTTGCAAAAGTCGTTGCTCTAACTGTTCCAGCTTATCTTCCCGATGCCAGAGTCTAGATAATGAGTAGTTGAAAGATTCAGGATAGAGCCAAAGAATACTACTGATGGTGAGCAAACTACCCAGACTAATTGCCAAGCTAACCAAAAAAGTTTTGCGTTGTTGACGAGCTTTATCTAACTTCGCCAAAAGGGTAAGTGCTTCTTCTGAATTCGGTTGAAGGGCAAGACAGTCTTTGACTCTTAAACGAACATTTTCTGCATCATCGTGCCGATGTCGCTGACACCATCGCTCCAAATGGGCATTAGCTAAACTCAATAGTAGCTCTTCGTTATAGGGAGACAAAGTGATTGCTTCTTGCAGTTCTTCAATAGCATCATCCCAATGTTTGAGGCGCATATAGCCTTGTGCACGGGTCAAATGATCTTGAGACTTTTTCTGAGCCTTTTCAATTTCTTCGGGATTAATTCCCAAATCTGTTGCTAGTTTTTCTAGTTCCGCAATCGAGGGAATTTGTTGAGGAGACTGGCTTAGTTCAGTAATCCGCTGAATGTAGTTATCAATAAAACTGTTAGAAAAGGACGTCATAGCAAGTAATTACCTAGTTTCTTAACTAAAAAGGGGAGTTATCTGACTTGCACTTCCAGTTTAGTCAGACTTTAATTATGGAATTAATGAGGTCAGAGCAGGTTCCATCGTATCTTGATGATCGCTCTCTTTGATGGTAAAGAGAGGTGTCACTGCTTTTATAGCAGAGTAATCATGACTTAAACTCTTACTCTAATTTATTTAGAGAATATCAAATATAACAGGAGTTTTAATTAGCAACAAATTACTAAATATTTTAGTCTTAATTTTAAATTATCAGTAAATCGAGGTAAGAGATATTAATAAATATTTTTAGGTATTTTTGCCCAAAATTTTTATGGAAAAATTGCCAGAGTAAGTAAACTTATGTATCATTCACTCACAATTATAAAAGGAAAGTGATAAATTATTAATTGAAGCTTAAAAAGCTTCCCTGACAGAGATTACAGGTTTGTCCGTATTTAAGAAAGGAGGTCAAACAGTCTGTTTTATTTAATATCTGTCTCGTTAATTAACAACCATAACACCCAACTAAAAAACTGATATTTCCTAGAGTAGAAAATAGGGAGCTGTCGACTGTGAATTTAAGCGGTAGAACTCCAAATTGTACTAATAGAAAGAGGAAATCTCTCAGTGAGTCTAGCTTGGGTGTTATTGTAATGAAAGATAAATTTTCTAATTGTTGGCTTATTGATTTAATAATTATACTGAGAGATATTGCCCTCAACCTTTAAGTGTTTTGACTTCTAGTATTACTTATTTTAAAGACTTACTATTCCAGGAACTACAATTAGAATCTCCTTTTGGGTCTGATGATTTGTCTTTTTTTAACTCTTCAATAAACTTTTTGTTATCTTGTTCAACTTGTTGATTTGTAGGAATCCAAGTTTTAGTTTGCTTGTCCCAGTTCCATTCACCTTTATAGATTGCTTTATCCCAAAAACAGGCTGATTTTATTTGTTTAGGAATTAAGTTAGCACCAGACAAGTTGGCTTCTTGTAGGTTAGCACCCCACAAGTCGGCTTCTTGTAGGTTAGCACCAGACAAGTTGGCTTTGTGGAGGTTAGCATCGGATAAGTTGGCTTCTTCTAGGCTAGCATCGGATAAGTTGGCTTCTTGTAGATTAGCATCGGACAAGTTAGCTTCTTGTAGATTAGCATCGGACAAGTTAGCTTTTTGTAGGTTAGCACCCCAAAAGCTTGCTTCTTGAAGATTAGTCCCCGATAAGCTTGCTTCTTGTAGACTAGCATGGGACAAGTTGGTTTCTTGTAGGTTAGCATCCAACAAGTTGGCTTTGTGGAGGTTAGCACGGGATAAGTTAGTTTCTTGTAGGTTAGCACCCCATAAGTTGGTTTCTTGTAGCTTAGCACCAGACAAGTTGGCTTTGTGGAGGTTAGCACCCCACAAGTCGGCTTTTTGGAGATTAGCACCCGACAAATTGGCTTGTCGTAATTTAGTACGGGACAAATCGGCTTTTTGGAGGTTAGCACTCCACAAGTTGGTTTCTTGTAGGTTAGCACGTGACAAAAATGCTTTTTGGAGGTTAGCACCCCACAAGTCAGCTTTTTCGAGGTTAGCACGGGATAAGCTTGCTTCTTGTAAGTTAACATCGGACAAGCTTGCTTCTTGTAGATTTATTCCGGACAGGTTGGCATTTTCAAAAATAAACTTATAAAGTTCAGCATCTCGTAAAAAATGTATAATTCTATCCTGACGTATTCCATCACTTTCCAGTCTTCTCAGTATCGTTATGGTTTGAGTTCTCGCTAAATCTCTTACAGAAGTATCTTTAGTTGGAAATAGCTCTTCGATGTTTTCTTGAGAATATTCCAAGATGGAAGAAACATAACGCATTAAGCTATATAGTCGTAATTCTATTGCCAACTTAAAAAGACATATTCGTAAAAATAGGGTGCTTTCCTGTTCTTTGGTTGGAAACAGCTCTTCCCTATATTCTTCATTTAGTAATAGTTTAGCTATATTATCTAGATATTTTTGTATAGCTTCTTCTGCTAAATTATCCTGTGTTAGTTCTCTTTCAAGTTGAGCTTTAGCCTTTTGTTCGTCTTCCCGTCGGATTTGTTCTCCTTTATCTTTTTCCTTGTCTCTCTTTTGAAGCTGATACCAAAAAACAGCTAACAAAATAGGAACAGCTAATCTACTAGCTAATTCTAACCAATCCCAAAGCGTTTTCTTAGAATAGATTTCTTCGTTTTCAGTAATTTTTAGAACTTGTTCTTGTTTATCTGTTTCTGTATTTGTTGTAATGACTTTAGTTTCAGCAAAACCAGTCCAGCTCCCATTAAAGTTTTTAACCCTATTGATAATTGAGTTTTTAGCTTCGTTGAAACCTGAGGGATAAATCCTAAAAGCTTCAACAGCAATTACAGAACCTAAAACAAATCCCACTAATAATATTAAACGCCAATTACCTTTTTGCTTGTTATCATCATTCATTTTTAACCAATGGTGCATCCACTATGGATATAGAGGTATGACTAGTAAGTGTACAATAAACTCCGCTAAGGGAAAAAATTGAGTATACCAATTAAACCTGCTAATTTTTAGTAGTTTAAAACCATTGAAAACCCCTTGTCTTGTAAATTGTTGCACCAAATAAACTAGAAATGAAGCTTCTCATAGTTACTAAAAATATAGACAAATATGACACTGGCTATTTTTAGTTTTGATTAGGAGTAATCCTAACTGGACGCACTATATGCGAAGCGGTATCCTTTAGGACAACATCCTCTATCCCTCGTCTATCAAAGATTTCTGGGATTACCTTTCTCATAATGTTATAACTACCATTAACATCCGCATTAATTCTAGTTTTACTACCTTTTTGCTTATACATTCCTCGCGATTCCCTGTAGCCACTAAACTCGCTCCCCCTCACATCATCTCCGAACTGAGGAATTGAGTCTAAAGATAAGAATGATGCTTTGCTAGTATAACTTTCTTCTCTTATCTCTATTTCTATTCCTAATAATTCGGCTTTATACACTATCATCTCGATTAAACGAGAATGTGGAATCGAGGTGAAAGATTGATTGGTTTTAGTTCCCAAGTTTACTGACTGCTTCCAACCAGGGTTATGACCGATGATTAGTTTTCCTATTTCCTGTTTATCTAGATGATTTATAATCCATCTAGAAGCTTTGTGTAGGTAATTATCTATTCGATTATTTCTCTTCCTCGTTAATTGTTGAATTCTCTTAGATGAGTATTGCTTTTGAGGTAGTAATGATTGGAAACTAGCTTGGATTTTATTGTAGTATTGGTTTAAACTCTTTAATGGTCTTCCGTTAATAATAACTGGCACAAAACCAGATTTATTTGATGTTAAAGTACATAAGTTATTAATACCAATATCGATCGCTGCTACGTTCTCTTTATTTCTCACATCATGACTTTCCTCCTGATGATAGACAATTTCTACGACATATTCTCCTGTTTTTGGGATAATTCTTGCCTGACAAATATTTTTCACTTTGGTGGGCAAACAGATATTTGTACCAGATAATTTCACTATCCCCAGTCTTAACTCTCTTTTACTTATTGCCTGAATGGTATAAGTTAAGATATTTCTTCCCTTAGTTTTATCCTTATATTTGGGTAATTTAGGACGACTTTTAAACTTTTGGGGATTCAGATTATAAGCTTTGTTGGCGTTAAAAAAAGACTTCCAGTTTTTATCTAGTAATTTAAGTACCTGTTGACTAACTTTTGCTGGCAATGCTTTGTAGTCTGGAGTATTTTTTACGAGATGATATAACTGATTATATCCTAGATAAATTTTCTCAAAAATAAAACTTTGTCTGATTTGATAGTTGCAATAGTTATAGAGGTTTTTAGATAAAAAACATAGGGTATCTATCTGTTTCCAGAAGCGATGATTAGGATTTATCTTATGCCTTTCTACTAACTGCATCTTCTCTCTATTTAAACTAATGTTATTATCTCATACAAGAAACCAGATATTTGTGTATAAATGATACTATTTGTCTTTGTTTATGACGAAGTTTTATAATACTTACTGGTGCAAAGACTGAGATTTTAGGCTGACTTTATCCTTAACCAACTAACTGATGATACTTATCTGGGCAAAACTCCCAGTTTGTCCTATTAAAAGTAATCTAACTCACAAAAATTCACTAGAAGTTTTATGGCTATTATAGAAACTTTGCGCTTCCCTTTAATCTTGTTTGCTGCGATCGCGAGTGGTCTAAGTGCAGGTATATTCTATGCTTTTTCGACCTTTGTGATGCAAGCTCTAGCTAAACAACCCCCACCTCAAGGCATTGCTACTATGCAATCGATCAATATTACAGTTATTAATCCTTGGTTTATGGTGGCATTTTTTGGACCAGCTCTAGCTAGTATCCTGTTGAGCATTTCCTTACTATTTAAGTGGCAAAAAGTTTTTGGTATTTATTGTCTAACTGGTAGTCTGCTCTACCTAATTGGCACAATCGGTGTAACCATTGCTTGTAATATTCCTCTGAATGATGCTCTGGCAATTGTTACGCCAGATAGTGCGGAGGGAACAACTTTATGGGCAAGATATTTGACTGATTGGACATTTTGGAACCATGTTCGCACTCTTGCAGCATTGTTGGCAGCAATAATGTTTACCATTTCCCTTTGTCAGCGGACAGGATTGACAACTTAAAGATAACCTAAGTTCGGAGCGAGTAAGATCCATGACTCCGAACTGGAATTTCCCAATGGTTATACTTTAGGAATAAAAGATAATAAAAAATAAAACGTGATAGCAAACCAGACTTTAAAAAACTCTTTTTATAATCCTCAATATCAACTACTAACACCAAAAGAAAGTTTATCCGATCGCCCCCTATTTTTATATCTTCCTGGAATGGATGGAACAGGAAGGCTTTTGGCAACCCAGACGCAAAAACTCGCTGCTTCTTTTAGCCTGAGATGCTTGTCTATTCCTCCAAATGATATGAGCGACTGGGAAAGCTTAACTAATACTGTAATTGAGTTAATTGAGAATGAATTAGCAGGGAGGGGAGAAGAGCGTCTGTATATTTGTGGTGAATCCTTTGGAGGATGTATCGGAATCAAAATTGCCGAAGCTAAACCAGACTTGATCGAAAAACTAATTTTAGTTAATCCTGCTTCGGCTTTTAA
>JASJDF010000086.1 GCA_030065715.1 Xenococcaceae cyanobacterium MO_188.B19
GTTTCAAAAGTTGCTGTTTCTGCTGCTGCAATTTCATTTTTACTGGTAATTACGTATTGATGACCAAGTATATCCTGACAAAGCTCTAGGTAATGAGTTCTAGATTTAAGACTGGGATTAGATTGTACAACTGGTAGCATTAATATTCTCCTTATTTATTAAATGTAGTTTTTACTTTTCTGGGGATAGAAATTAGACCCAAACCTAACATTCCCAGTCCGATTAATGATCCAGGTTCTGGTACTGATGTTGTTGTTGAGTTTGAGCTTGATGTATAGGCAACGTCACTGCCTCCTGTAACTCTGGTATCTACCTCTCCTGTTAGTGAATTAGGACCCCAGATTGACCAAGCTCCAGGTTCTCCAGGCTTAATTGCTTCATCTCCACCATCAATTAGTAAGACGTAATTATTGCTTTCTTCCGATGCTCCCCGATATTCTATTCCCGAAAATTCCCCATTAAAAAATACAGCTTGTGCTTCATCTAGATTAGTGAAAGAAAGAGCTTTTGGGGGTTCTAAATCTAGTGGTGTTACTGTAAGATTTACTTCAAATTCACTTACAGCAAACTTTTCCAACTCTTGAGAAATGTCAGGTTCAGCCTCGAATCTAACGAAACCAGTTCCTAGGGTTTCATTAAAATCATCAATTAGAGGGAAATCTAAGTTAAAAGAAGCAGCCTGAGCGGGAGCTTCTGGAAGGATCGCCAATAAAGCGGTACTTGCGATCGCAACTATTGATGTGGCGAGAATATTTTTAGTCATGATGTTACTTTCTCCGATTATTTTTAGAAAACTAGTAATTTTTGTTTAGCGACTAACTACCCTACCTGGAACACCAACAACTGTAGAATTAGCATTAACGTCTCGTAAAATAACTGCATTAGCACCAATCCGAACATTGTTGGCGATTTTAATATTGCCTAAAATTTTAGCTCCTGCTCCCACAATCACATTTCTTCCTAAGGTTGGGTGGCGTTGCCCAATTTCCTTACCAGTTCCACCAAGAGTAACCCCTTGATACAATAGAACATAGTCTCCAACTTTAGCTGTTTCTCCAATTACCACCCCTATGCCATGATCGATAAAGACACCTTTACCGATTTGAGCAGCAGGGTGAATTTCAATTCCAGTCAGAAAGCGACTCCAATAGGAAATAATACGGGGTATCAGAGGAATTTCTAACCCATAAAGCCAGTGAGCTACCCGATGTAACAATAAAGCTTGAAATCCTGGGTAACACAACAAAACCTCTAACCAGTTTTTAGCTGCTGGATCTCTTTTTACAATAATCTGTAAGTCAGTCACAATTGCTTTGAGACATCCAAAAAATTTGTTCTGACTTAAGGATAAATAGGAATAGTCATCAGATTTTGAACTTATCAAATTCTCTTTAGTTTTAGTGCCGTCAGGTATTAGTTCACCAGTTAACGACATTGTTGTATCTCCTTTTAACTCTTATTTATTTGCTCTGTGAGGTTTTAGGTCTGATACAAAAAGATTATGCAAAGTTGTTGATTATTAATTGTTAAGTAGAGCTTGTTAAATAAACTTCAAATCCTTATGTAGTAAGGTTTTCAGTCTCATTAAAAGAATATTTAACATCTGAGCATAAGATTTTTTTTGTTATGATATTGCTTCAATTAAGAACTTAAATACGGTTTGCTGCAAAAGTTTTCTTAGAAGAAGAATAAATTGAAAATACCTTTGATTTAGTTGAAAATATTATTAAATAAGGATTTTAGAATTATTTAGAAATAATACTAATTATCAAAAGTCACTGTTGACTTAGTTTCAATGCAAAATTCAAAGTTTAAAACTCAAAAATATTTAGATATATTAAAGTTTCTGAATCAGTGCTACTAATTGATTAAAAGATTGAGTGATAGCCATGGATTGTTCTGAAATACGCTCTGCTATACTTGCTACTTCTTGAACTGAATCTTTGGCAAATGTAGAACTTAGTATTTGATTTTCGACAGAATTAGTAATATTTTCCATTAAAGGACTTATCTTGTCATTGAGAGAAGTAACTCGTTCTAGTCTCTGACTAACTATTTGGAATTCTCCAACTCCACTAGTTAGTTGTTTGGTTTCTGAATCGAGAGTTATAGTTTTTTCTCTAACTTCCGCTGTGATACTAGCAAATAAGGGGTCTAATTTCGCTATAGCTTCAAATAACTGTTGCATCAAGGAAAAAATTGTATCTGATAAATCAATTAGAGAATTTTGATTATCTTCGTTAATCTGATTACGATTTAAGGTTCGGGCAATATTCATTGATTCTCGAACCATCTGCTTACTCAAATCTTTAATGGTAGTAACTGTCTCGGAAAGTTGCTGACAAGAATTACTCAGATGTTCAAATCTTATGGTCATATTCTGAGATGTACGTTCCAGATTCATAATGGTGTTTATGGCACGGGCTAAACTTTCTTGAGTATTTTGTAGGGCTAAATCTTGTTGCTGTTCTTGAAATTTAATTTGTTGAATATTTAAAGCAATGGCACTGAATGAATCAGCAACTTCTTGAATCCGATGTAACACCTTAATGGTAGCTTCAGATTGACTCATAGCTTCATGAGAAAGAGTCTGATAAGCATCCCCATTGGAAGCAAGTATCCCTACTATTTGATCTTTAAGAGTTTCGTTTTGTTCATATTTCTCATGGGATATCTGATTACTCTTGTTGCTAGATTCTTCCAGTTGCTCAAGTAATTTGGCATTGTCTAGGGCGAATCCAACTTGGGTAGCAATTTCACTCATCCAACGAATTTCACTTTGTAGCCATTCACGGGTATGAGAACATTGATGAGCCACCAACAAGCCAAAGAGTTTGCCTTCATTAATAATTGGCGCAACTAAATTCGCTTTCACTTCTAGCTGTTCTAGTTGTTCAACGTAACAGCTTGTCAAGCCTGATTTATAAATATCACTCCAAGCGCGCACTCTGCCATTACGATAGAGGTTAAGATATTTGGCTTCAAAACAAGGATCATCAATTACTCTACCTTGACTTCTGATCCAGCCAGCACCTACGGATTCAGCGACGATCATCCCACGCTCATCCTGAGTCATACTATACACCACAACGCGATCGCAATGTAAAATTCTCCGTACTTCCCGAACGCTAGTTTTAAGAATATCTCCTGTTTTGAGGGATTGACGGATATGTTGAATTACATCGGTAAAATATTCTGTCCACTTACTTTCGTCTTGGATTTGTTGGCGGAGTTTTTTGGCATCAGCTAGGAGTTTAGCATTGTCGAGGGCAAACCCAACTTGGGTAGCAATGTCAGTAACCCAACGAATTTCTGATTGTTGCCAATCCCGAGAATCAGAGCATTGATGAGCTACTAGTAAGCCAAAGAGTTTGCCTTCATTAATAATTGGTGTTACTAAATTGGCTTTAACTTCTATCTGTTCTAGTTGGTCAATATAGCATTTGGTAAAGCCTGCCTCGTAAATATTGCTCCAAGCCCTCACTCTACCATTACGATACTTATCTAGATATTTAGATTCAAAGCAGGGGTCTTTGATAACTCTGCCCTCTGCTCTTGTCCAACCAGGAGCCACTGATTCAGCAACAATTACACCATAGTTATCTCGATTGAGACTATACACCACAACGCGATCGCAATGCAAAACTCTTCGGACTTCTTCTACAGTTACTTCCAGAATATCTTCTTGTGCCAAAGATTCTCGGATATATCTGGTAGCATCGGTAAAGTATTTAGTCAGTTGCGCCTCATTTGCTAACTGATTTTGGAGTTTTCTCGCATCAGCTAAGAGTTTGGCATTATCTAGGGCGAAGCCTACTTGAGTTGCGATTTGGGCTAACCAAAGAATTTCGGGCTGTTGCCATTGACGAGGCACAGAACATTGATGGGCAACTAATAAACCAAAGAGTTTTCCTTCGTTAATGATTGGCGTAACTAAATTCGCTTTCACTTCTAGTTGTTCTAGTTGACCAATGTAACATTGAGTCAAACCAGACTCATAAATATTGTTCCAGGCGCGGACTCTCCCGTTGCGATACTGAGCCAGATATTTGGCTTCAAAACAAGGGTCATCAATTACTCTACCCTGGGCTTTAACCCATCCAGCAGCAACGGACTCAGCCACAATCAGACCGCGCTCATCTTCAGTCATACTATACACCACAACGCGATCGCAATGTAAAATTCTCCGTACTTCTTTAACAGTGGCTTTTAAGACATCTTCCCTGGTTAAAGATTGACGAATATATTGAATGGCATCAGTAAAGTTTTGATTCCATTGACTTTCACTTGAGTTGACTGGTGATGATTCTAGTTGATGGTTATTAGAGACGATGTTGTTTGATTCGAGCATAGAGCCTACTTGATTAGCGATTTGAGTTATCCAGTTAATTTCTTGTTGTTGCCAATTACGAGTATGGGAACACTGATGGGCAACTAATAAACCCCATAATTGGTCTTGATGAATAATCGGTGCGACTATTGCTGATTTTACTGCTAAAGCTTCTAACTGTTCTAAATCACAAGGAGTTACAATTTCGTCAGAGATATTATCCCAAACCTTTACTTTTCCTTGACGATATTGTTCCAGAGATGAAGCAGTGCAATAGACATGGTGTGTAATTTGAGCTAAAGCCTTAGTGCAGCCAGGAACAACAGCTTCAGCCATTATTACACCATAACCATCTCGATCTATACTATAGACTAAAACGCGATCGCATTGGAACAGCTCCGATAAAGCTTCGACTGTTGTATTGAGGATCTTTTCTGGTTCGATTTCATCAGCTATTTTGTCTTTTATCGGAATTAATAAACTCTTGTTATTTTCCTCAAGGTGGCTTTTTTGGCTAGTTAGTTGGTAATTTTCTGGATCTTTGCCATTTTTTTGGCTCTCTACTGTGGGAAGTTGAGTTCTTTCTGTTCTCTGATAGGTCAAGTCCCAATCTTCTGATTCTGCGGAGATTATCATCTGGGAGAGAGCGAAACTTGTTCCATTAGCTCTCTCTGCTAAAAAGCCTAATAAATCAGAAGACCAAAGTTTAACCTCAGAACATTCATGAGCCACCAAAAAAGCCCATAGCTTATTGTTCACCGAAATTGGCGCAATTGCTAAACTCTTAATGTCTAGTTTTTCTATGTTTTGTAAATCATTTTTGCTAACATCTGTTTGGTCAAGATTATTTATCGCCACAGGTAACCCATAGGCGTACATCTCTAAATATTTATCTTTCAAAAAAGGATCTTGAATTACTTTGCCTAAAATAGAAGCATATTTGGCATCGACAGATTCAGCTAAAACAACAGCTTGAGGTAATTCACTGGCACTATAAACAATTACCCTAGTACAGTTGAGTACTTTTCTCGTTGTTTCAACAGTGAATTGTAAAAGCTGCCTAACATTCTCCCCATTAGTCAGATTCAAATCGAGAGCTTCAGTCATCTAAACCTCCATCTAGTCTTCTATTCAAAACTAAAAGACCAGAAACCTGGCTTATAGCCAAGCTATTTGTAGGAATTAAGCAAGAAATCAAATAGTGCAAATTCAACAGTAAGTATATATGTGAGTAGGTTTCTAAGCTCAAAGAATAGGTGGGACTCTAAAATGGTTAGGTAATTTTAGCAATATTTCAGTAATATAAGATAATATACGAAATTGGTAACCTACTTCAAACTTTAAAATTGAATTGTGTAAATTTCAGATAATAGAGATGTGAATTAAAAGTGGATAAATATTTTATTCTGTATAATCACTTAATAGTTCATACTTAAAGTTTAATATAAACTTGCTGAACAAATCAAAATTTACGTGTTTTTACTTATTGCACGAACATTTTTAGTGCTATTTATGAAAAAACTAGATAATAGTGGTAGAAGAAGACTAAATTTGTTTGTATATCTGACAACTTTTGTTTCTTTGCTATGGTCAGTAGGTCTTATAAGCAAAGGCATTTGGGAATTGTACCAACAGTTTAATATTCAAACTGGAAACAATAGAACTAATATTCCTGATTTTGCTGCTGTACCCAATATTGCAACAGGAGTTTTTAAATATGGTGGTAGTACAGCTTGGGCTCCTCTTCGTTTAGTAGTAGATTCGGTTATTCAATCAGAGCGTCCCGAATTACAGTTACGTTATATACAACCAGAGAAAAAACCCCCAGGCTCTAGTCCTGGAATTGATATGTTGTTGAGAGGTGAACTAGATTTTGTCCAGTCATCTCATCCTTTGAGCTCAGAAGAATATGAGTTAGCTAAAAAAAAGGGTTTGAGCTTCCAACAAATTCCTGTGGCTGTGGATAGTATTGTAGTGGTTGTTCATCCTCAACTTAATATTTCTGGTTTAACCTTAGAACAACTCCAAGCAATTTATACTGGTAAGATTGTTAATTGGCAAGAGTTAGGTGGTTTAGATGTAGCGATTACAGCCTATTCTCGTCCTCCTAGCACTGGTGGTATGGTGGATTTTTTTCAGACTCGGATTATGGGAAAGCAAGAGTTTGGCTCCAATGTTCAATTTGTACCCACAACTACCCAAGCTCTGCGTCTACTAGAAGCAAACCCTGGAGGCATTTATTATGGCTCTGCACCAGCAGTTATTACTCAATGTACAGTTAAACCCTTGGAGTTAGGTTACAAAAAAAATGATTTGGTTGCTCCTTATCAAGAACCTTTAGTACCTTCTTCTGAATGTCCTAGAAGACGCAATAAATTAAATATTAGAACTTTACGTAACGCAGAATATCCTCTAACCCATTATCTATACGTAGTATTTCTGCAAAATGATGACAATACAGTAGAAGTTGGTCAAGCCTATGCCAATTTCTTACTCACTACTCAGGGTCAGAAGCTAATAACTAAAACTGGGTTTATTCCACTCAAGTAATTTACGGCGTTATTAGAGTGACTTTAGAACCAAAATTTCATTAAAAAATATTACAATAAATAACAAATGATCTCTGAAATTAGTAAAACTTAATTAAAGTCTTTACCCTAAGAATTATAGACCTAGGTAAGCAGACGGATAAAAATAAAGCTTAAATTGTCACTAAAAAATATACCCATCTTCTTTTTTATCATCAGCTTGCAATTAACTGAAGAAGAAATTCAGAATTTACGCACCCAGAACTAAAAAACATCTCTAACAGTTTATTCTCCGTTCTATGTTCCTCATTGCCTGAAGTCTTGATTTATCGTTTTACTGCGTAAATTCTAATATTGTTAAAAATCAGCAACACTATAATTAACCACAAAGTTCTTAGGCAAAACCATTGTCATGGCTTCATCAGAACAAGAAACTAATCATCTCATTGCTACTGTGGCTCTCAAGATTCGGCAATCCCTAAATTTGTCGGATATCTTACAAGCAACAGTGGATGGATTAAGAGAGCTATTAAAATGCGATCGCGTAATTGTTTATCGTTTTGAACCAGACTGGAGTGGTATTGTTACAGTAGAATCAGTTAGTGAAGATCGCTGGTCATTGATCAATAGTATTATCAAAGACCCTTGTTTTGAAGAATCTTGGACTCTTAAATATCGGCAAGGTGAGGTAACAGCGATCGCAAATGTTAGTGTTGGTAATATCGATGAGTGTCACCAAGAATTTTTGGAAAGCTTTGATATCAAGGCAAATTTAGTAGCACCTATTCTACTACCAAACCCAGGCGATCGAGTTGAACCAGAAGAAAATAACCAGCTCTGGGGATTGCTGATTGCTCATCATTGCCAAGAGCCTCGACAATGGCAAGAATCTGATTTTAACTGTATCAAACAAATCGGGAACCAAGTTGCGATCGCAATTCAACAAGCAGAACTAATTCATAAAAACTATCAAGAACTAAGACAGAGGAAATTAGCAGAGCAACAAAACCAACAAACTCGGAAATTTTTGCAAACTATTATTGAGCATATTCCTGTAGCAGTATTTGTTAAAGATGCTCATCCCGAAAACTTTGGTAAATTTCAGCTATGGAATCCTGCTACAGAAAAATTATTGGGTTTAAAGGCTCAAAAAGCTTTAGGGAAAACTGTCTATGATTATTTTCCTCCAGATCAAGCCGAAAAATTCAACCAACAAGATCAAGAAGTTATCAAAAAAGGGAATTTAATAGAAATACCCGAAGAGTCTATCTATAAAGGTAAACCAGAACATAAAATTATCAGAATCATTAAAATTCCGATTTACAATGAACTGCATCAACCCGAATATATCCTCGGTATTGCAGAAGATATTACTGCTTATAAACAAGCAGAAATTGAACTTAAACAGGCTAAAGATGAATTAGAAGCAAAAGTACTGCAACGCACAGAAGAGTTACAAAATGCTTATAATTGGTTGCGGAAAGAATTAACCCGTAAAGAAAAAGCTCAAATTGAGCTTCAAAATAGTGAAGCAAGTTTAAAAGAATCTGAAAGACGCTGGCGTAGCTTGTTAGAAAATGTACGGTTATTAGTGATGAGTCTGGATACTCAAGGCAACATAGACTACGCTAATCCTTTCCTACTACAACTAGCTGACTACAATCTGAGTGAAATAACAGAAAAAAACTGGTTTACTGACTTTTTACCTTCCGAGGCTCAAGAAGAAGCAAAAGCTATCCATAATAATATACTTCAACCTAGTTTTAATAGCTCTGTTTCTTATCAACAAACAGTAATTTTTCCTAAATCAAAAACTGAAAAAATTATTGCTTGGAATTCTACCCAATTACATAATACTCAAGGAAAATCTACGGGAGTGATATGTATTGGGGAAGATATCACCGAGCAAAAGGCGATTCAAAAGAAGAAAGATGAATTTGTTTCTGTGGTAAGTCATGAGTTACGTACTCCTCTAACTGCGATTCGTGGTGTATTGAGCTTATTAGCCGAAGACAAAGTCGATCCCAAAAGCCAAAAGGGGAAACATTTATTAGATATTGGGAATAGTAGTGCAGAACATTTAGTCAAGTTAGTTAACGATCTTTTGGAACTAGAATATCTAGAATCTGGCACGATTGAATTGATTCAGCAACAAGTAAATAGTAAAGAATTGATGTTACGTGCTATGGATAGGGTGCAAATTTTGGCAAACAAAGCCAAAATTGATATTCAAATTGTTGAATCGGATATTAACTTTCAAGGTGACAGCGATCGCTTAATTCAAGTGTTAACTAATCTCCTGAGTAATGGGATTAAATTTTCTGAGCCTAATAGCAATATTATCTTAAGTGCAGAGAAGCAAGATAACGACAATCTGAGAATTCTTTTCGCAGTTAAAGATCATGGTAGAGGTATTCCTTCGGACAAGTTAGAAAGTATTTTTGAACGTTTTAAACAAGTCGATGCTTCTGACTCTAAACGTAAAGGAGGTACAGGTTTAGGATTAGCTATTTGTCGCAATATTGTCGAACAGCATGGGGGAAAAATTTGGGTAAATAGTGTGTATGGGGAAGGAAGCACTTTTTACTTTACGATTCCTGTGGTTAGTTGTTGATTGTTCTTTGTCTTTTGTCTTTTGTCTTTTGTCTTTTGTTGTTTATAACCAATGACTAATGACCAATGACCAATGACTAATAACTGTTTCTCTGACTGCGCCACCATCCCACAACTAATTTAATTTCGTTGTAACTGTAATTTTCTCCCAATGCTTCTTTGAGAGTTTTAAGAGATTTATCTCCATGTTTTTCAATAGCTTCTGAGATAACTTTTTGAATACTAGGATCGATTAATTTATTTAAAGCTACTGGTTGATTCATCTCTAATAATTCTCCCAGATGAGTACAAATAGTAGTTACGGCTAAACCTCTTTCTTCTGCGATTTCTGCGATACTCAAACCTTGTTGATGAAGTTGCAAAGTCTGCATATTACTTTTTCCTGGTAATTTCTTAGGCAACTCTTGCGATCGCACAAAATCTTGAATTACAGATAAGAATTTCTCTCCATACTGTTGTAATTTATAACTATTGACTCCCGAAATATTAGTAAACTGTTTAGTATTTTGAGGTTGCAGTTGTGCCATTAATTTTAAACTAGAGTCAGCAAAAATTACATAGGGGGGAACAGACTGTAAATCGGCAATTTGTTTCCGCAAGATTTTGAGTTTTTCGTAGAGAACTTCTGCTTCTGCTTTGCGAGGATTATAAGTTTTATCCCTGCTAGATTTATCTTTAAGATCGACGGCAATTTCTACAGAACGTTGTTTTTTAAGTATTTCCCAACTGCGCTTATTTAATCTGAGAATGCGATAGCCATCATTAGTTTCTCCTAATAAGCCTTGATGTAATAAAGAACGCCCTAACATTTTCCACTCTGCTATGCTTCTATCCTTACCAATACCGTAAGTAGATAGAAGATGATGTCCATATTGTTCGACTTTCTTTTTACGTGAACCTCTCAACACATCTATAACATGAGTCATCCCAAATCTTTCACGACAACGAGCAATACAAGAGAGAAATTTTTGGGCTTCAATTGTCCAATCTTCTATGGGTTTAGGATTCAAACAATTGTCGCATTTACCACAATTTCCTGAAAATCTTTCTCCAAAATAACGCAAAATAATGGTACGACGACAATCAGTACCCTCTGCATAATCGATTACTTGATTGAGTTGTTGACGGGCAATTCTTTGTTCGCTAACATCGGGTTTTTGTTCAATGAGATAGTCAACTTTTTTGATATCTCCAAAGCTGAAAAACAGAATAGATTTAGCATTTTCCCCATCTCTTCCCGCCCTTCCCGATTCTTGATAAAAGCTTTCTAAACTTTTGGGAATATCATAGTGAAAGACAAACCGCACATCGGGTTTATTTATCCCCATCCCAAAAGCAATAGTTGCCACAATTACCCTAATATCATCTCTGAGAAACCGAGTTTGATTTGTTGATCTCGCTTCTGCTTCCATCCCCGCATGATAAGGTAAAGCTTCTACACCATCATTATTGAGTTTAAATGCAACTTCATCTACTCGACGACGACTTAGACAATAAACTATTCCCGATCCCGACTCTTGCCGAATTGCTTTAAGTAACTGATAGTAGCTGTTTTTTTCTTTGGGTTTAACTTCGTAATGAAGATTGGGGCGATTAAAACTGGCAAGATGGGTAGTAGGTTGGCGTAATTCTAACTGTTGAATAATATCCTGTTGGACTCTTTTGGTCGCAGTAGCAGTTAGGGCTAATATAGGTATCTGAGAATATTGTTGACGTAGTTGTTTGAGTTTTCGGTATTCGGGGCGAAAATCGTGTCCCCATTCTGAAACACAGTGAGCTTCATCAATCGCGATCGCGTTTACCCCAATATTTTCCGAAATATGGGAAAGAAACCCACTAAAGCGAGAATTTAATAATCTTTCGGGAGCCACATAAAGTAACTTAATTTTACCCGTAAGAATCGCTTGTTGACGCGATCTTTCTTCCTCATAAGATAGAGTGCTATTAAGAAAAGTTGCACCTATACCATTATCTTGTAGGGCATCCACCTGATCTTGCATCAAAGCGATTAAGGGAGAGACAACAATAGTTAAACCTGATTTGAGCAAGGCTGGTAACTGGAAACAGAGAGACTTTCCGCCACCTGTAGGCATTATAATCAGTAAATCTTTTCCTGCGATCGCATCTTCGATAATTTCCTTTTGTCCTACTCTAAAGCGATCATAGCCAAAAAAGTGTTTTAAAGCTGCTTCTAGAGAATTAAAACTAGACATCATTACATTCTACAGGGATGATTCCACCCTATTAACCTAACTATTATCCCTCAATCTGTATCATAAGAGAATAAAGCAGCATTGCTTCGGGAAATATCGTAATTTCCCTGGAAATATCGTATTGAGTTATCAATTGATTAAAGCCATAATAAAACCTTTATGACATTACCATTGTGGCTAGTTTATTTAATAATTCTTGTTCATTATAGGGTTTGGAGAAATAAGCTGAAGCTCCTAAATTCATTGCTAGTTTACGATGTTTTTCGTTACTACGAGAAGTTAACATCGCGATAGGAAGCTCGGCAAATTCTGCTCTCTCTTTTATTTCTTCGAGAACCCCATAACCATCTAGTCGAGGCATTTCAATATCACAAATAACAGCTTGTACCGATAGTCCACCAAGCAATTTATCTACAGCTTCTTGACCATCTTTGGCTTGCTCTACCCGATACCCAGCTTTTTCTAGGGTTAAACTGAGATAGCGACGCACATTAATGGAATCATCTACTACCAAAATAGTTTTAGTGGCAGATAAATTTTGAGTTGTTGTAAGATTTTCATTCGAGAAATCATTAATAAATTGTTTTTCTAAGCATTCATTGGCTAGTAATGTAGGATCAACTAAAGGAATAACTTTACCATCACCGAAAACTACCGAGCTAATAACACCTGGCGGTAAAGGAATAGGGCTATCAATAGGTCTAATGGTAGATTCTTGCTCATACCAAAAATGACTAATTTGTAGTGCTGCCGAGAATTTTTCATCTCCGATTACTATAGCCATAGTTTTATCTATAATCGGATTACCAGTTAAATTGAGATTTTGATGTAAACGTCGATAAACTAAAGTTTTTTCGATTTCTACTAAAGGAATTTCTGTCTGATTCCAAAGTAGATTTTTAGTGTTTTCTGAGGTTTTTATTAGTTCTGGCTTTAAAGGTACAAGCTCTCGAATACTATTAGCAGGAATGGCAATAATAATACCAGCTTGTTCGATTACTGCTACCCTTAAAATCGATAAAGTAAAAGGAATTCTCAGGGTAAATGTTGTACCTTTTCCTGGTTTAGTAGCTACTTTGACATCACCACGAATCTCTTGCAGATTAGTCTTAACCACATCCATTCCCACTCCTCTACCCGAAAGTTGTGTAACTTGTTTGGCGGTACTAAATCCAGGCTCAAAGATAAATTCAAGTAGTTCGGCTTCTGGTATTTTGTTAATATCAGATTTAGGAATACCCATAGTTACCACGCGATCGCGTATTTTATCCAGAGAAATACCACCACCATCGTCGCTAAGGGTAATTACAGTGTAAGTAACTTGATTCTTGGCTTGTATGGTAATTGTTCCTGATGGGGGTTTACCTGCCTTAATTCTAGTTTCGGAGTCTTCTATACCGTGGTCAAAAGCATTACGTAACAGATGCATTAAAGGATCGCTTAGAGCTTCAATTGCACTTCGGTCTAGAAGGGTATTTTCACCGATAATTTTCAGGTTAACCTGTTTATTAAATTGAAGATTAAGATCGCGAATTACTCTGGGAAAACGTTTGACCACTTCAGAAAAGGGTAACATTTGAGTACGAGTAACGTTACCTTGCATCGATTTGGTAGTGTAATGAAGGTCGCGAACTGATTGATTAATGTCTTGTATTCCTAGCTTGATATCTGTAGCGACTTCTTGCAGTTGAACGATGGTTTCTATTTGTTCTTGACAGATCAGATGAATGTCACTATAAGTATCCATTTCTAAGCTATCAAAGCGATCGCGATTACCTTTCAAGGGACTAACTACATTGGTTATTGCTTGTTCTTTGTTAGTCAGAAACCCTTCTAGGGAGGCGCGATCATACCATTGTTTTAGTTGAGT
>JASJDF010000087.1 GCA_030065715.1 Xenococcaceae cyanobacterium MO_188.B19
TGATTGTAATAATCAAAATAAAATTCAATCTTCTGAAACTTTATATAAAGATTTTTTTACTTATTCTACTGATGGCTTATTTTCTCTAAGTGTAATCAATAACAACACACTGATTTACGATACGATTAATGATGCTTATGAACAAATAATAGGAGTTAGTAAAGGAACAATTATCGGCAAAAATCTTAAAGAAATTCTTCCTGCATTAGAAGAGAGAAAGTATAGATATTGTATTGATTCTAAAGAATCACTTAGTTACGAAAATAGTCGAAAAATCAAAGGAATAACTCATACTTGGTTAACTATTTTGGTTCCTATTGAAAATGACCAAGGAAGAGTGATTAAAATACATGGTAGTACTAGGGATATTACTCAACAAAAAAACGCGATCGCACAACAAATAAGACAGACTCGGTATCGTAATTTACTTAGATCGATTGCTCTTAAAATTCGTCAGTCTCTTGATATTGGAGAGATACTACAAACTACAGTTACAGAATTGCAAAAAACTATTCGTGCAGATCGAGTAATTTTATTGCAATTTTTACCAGATAAATCAGGAAAAGTAATCAAAGAATCTGTATCACTAAACTTCTCTTCTATGATCGATGAAGTTATTAGTGATAAATATTGTTATGACATAATTTGTGAAAAATATTTTGAAGGATATGTTTATCATTGGAGCGATATTAACTATGCAGCACTTTCTTTATGTCATCAAGAAATGCTACAAAAATACCAAATCTGTGCCAATTTAGTCTTACCCATATTTCGTAATTCTCCCGATATTTCTATTCAAAATAATTCAGGACAATCCCATAATTATTTATGGGGACTTTTGGGGGTACAACAATGCGAACAACCTCGTGAATGGACTCAAGATGAAATTGAATTATTGCAACACTTAATAGAACAATTAAATATTGCCTTATCTCAAGCAGAATTATTAGGAAGTGAAGTTAAACAACGTCAAGAACTAGCTCGTTCTAACTCCGAATTAGAACGATTTGCTTATGTTGTGTCCCATGACTTACAAGCACCTTTACAAACTATTTCTAACTATGTTCAACTTCTAGAACGTCGTTATCGAGAAAAATTAGATGAGAAAGCCGATAAATATATTAACTATATTGTTGGTGGTGTAAAACGAATGGGAACTCAAATTGAAGATTTGCTCGAATATTCCCGAGTGGGAAGAGAAAAAAGCACTTTTCGTGAAACAGACTGTAACGTAATTTTGCAGCAAGCTATTTCTAATCTTCAATCCGAAATTGATGCTACTAATACCACAATTGTTATTGGAGACAATTTACCAGCCCTAATAGTTGATGCTAGCCAGTTAACAGTTTTATTTCAAAACTTGATTGGGAACAGTATTAAATATCGCCGTCAGATTCCACCCCATATCGAAATTAAAGCCCAAATGCAAGAAAAAATTTGGCAATTTTCCTTAGCTGATAATGGAATTGGTTTTGAAGCCCAATATCAAAAACGCATTTTTCAAATTTTCCAACGTCTTCACACTAAAGAAGAGTATCCTGGTACTGGTATTGGTTTAGCAATCTGTCAAAAAATCGTAGAACGTCATGGAGGAGAGATTTGGGTAGAATCTCAACCAGGTCATGGTTCAGTGTTCTACTTTACCATCCCTAATCAAAACTATTCCGATTCTGTCCAGCCTAACTGGGCAATTCTACCCAACAAAATCCAGTAATTTAGCTATTTATCAAATCACTTTATTTAGATAATTTAAAGATAGCGAAGTATGAATCAATGAGGTCTTATATGTCAACTATGTCAACGGAGGAAAAATTTGAGGCTATCGAGAATAAAAATGTTTTGCTAGTGGAAGATACACTAAGTTATCAAGAGTTGATGTCAGTAGCTTTTGAGGAAAACAATATATCAGACCAATTACATATAGTAGAAAATGGAGAAGAAGCTTTAAAATTTTTAAGACGAGAAAGTGTTTATAAAAATGCCCCTATCCCTGATTTAATTTTATTAGATTTAGATCTACCAAAAATACACGGTTACGAGCTTCTAAAAACGATTAAGGGAGATGAAAAGCTCAAGTTAATCCCAGTAATTATTTTTACCTCTTCTACTCAACAAAAAGACATTTGGCAAAGCTACGATCTCCAAGCAAATTGTTACTTGAGTAAACCTTATGATTTAGAAGACTTTTTAACTCTGGTTCAAAGAAGTTTGAACTTTTGGCTGCATTTTTCTCAGATACCCGATTCTAGAGGCTATTCTGAATCTACATAAATTAGTAACTATAATAATATAATTTGAGATTTTTCGATTTAGTTTCGCACTGGGAGGAGTTGCCAGTAAACATACTGAATATTTAGTTATGATGAAATTAGGATATTTACTGATATCTTAATCAGAGAACTTAAAATATAATGAAATCAGTTAAATTGATTTTATTACAACCCATTATTAGCTCTATATTTAAAATTGCAAGGACAAATGTCAGATACCTTGGGTTTCTCTCCCTTAATAGCTGAGTAAACAAATTAACTTGTAATATTTTAATGAATTTTAGCAATGTGTTTAGGTGGATATTACCAATCTCAAAATACTTTTAATAGAAGACGAAATAGCAGATGCAGACTGGATTGGCGAAATATTGATCGAGGAAAATTGCTTTGATCTAGAACTAAAGCACGTTAAAAGAGTAGGAGAAGCTTTAGAAATTTTAGCTCAAGATACTTTTGATGCCATACTCCTAGATTTATCTCTTCCAGATAGTCAGGGACTAGACAGTTTAGCTCAAGTAAAACAAAAAGCTCCCGAATCTCCTATTGTGGTGCTTACAGCTTTGAACGATCAAAATATTGCTATCCAATTAGTCCGCCAAGGGGCACAAGACTATTTAGTTAAGGGTAGATTTGAAGGAGAATTATTAGTTAGGTCTATTTGTTATGCTATTGAACGTCAGCGTACAGAAGTAACTTTGCGTCAGCAAGCACTGATGAAAAAAATGCTAGACCGTATTCGTCAGTCTCTAGATCTGAGTGATATTCTTAGCAGTACGGTAGCAGAAGTTAGACAATTTTTAAAAACAGACCGTGTTTTGATTTATCGTTGCGAATCAGGAAAAGCAGGCAAAACTATTGCAGAATCAATTGAACCCAACAATTCAGAACAATCTGGCAAAATTAACTTTATTCCTGATATAACTAATGTATTTTTTTCTAGTGCTGATTTACCAGACTTTGATTATTTAAAAGCAATTGAAGATGTAGTCGCTCTTCCCCAATTAGACCCTTACACATTAGCAGAAAATCAAATTCGCTCAATTTTAACCTTGCCAATATGGCGCAACTCTTCCATAGATTATCGTCACGAATCTTTTGGCTTATTAAATAACCGTGAAATCATTAACAAGCAAGAAAATAATGATCGCTTATGGGGAATGTTGGTAGCTCATAACTTTAGCACCCCTCGTAGATGGTTGGATTGGGAGATTGAATTTTTAGAGCAGTTAACTACTCAAGTGACAATTGCCATACAACAATCAGAACTGTATCTTCAATTAAAAGATATGAATGAACAGTTGGAAAGATTGGCTATTTTAGATGGATTGACAGGTATTGCTAACCGTCGCTACTTTGATAAAGTTTTAAAAAATGAATGGCAACGTCTTGCTAGGGAACAAAAATTTCTTTCCCTAATTTTGTGTGATATTGACTATTTCAAATTATATAACGATAGCTATGGTCATCCTGCTGGAGATAGATGTCTGCAAAAAGTAACCAAAACTATTCAACAAGTTACCAAAAGACCAGCAGATTTAGTAGCTCGTTACGGTGGAGAAGAATTTGCAATTATTTTACCTGATACTAATAACGAAGGTGCTTTGTTCATTGCTAATCAAATTCGTCAACGACTGGCAAAATTAAAATTACCTCATCGTAAATCCTTGATTGGCGATCGCATTACCCTTAGTATGGGTATAGCAACTCAAATTCCCCATCGTGATGATGATCCTAGCGTCCTGCTAGGAATAGCTGATAATGCTCTATATCAAGCTAAAAACCAAGGTCGTAACCAAGTTGTTCAAGCAGTACAGGATCATTGCCAAAAACCCCAAGGTTAATTGCAGTTTTTCAGATAGTTACCAAAAATATAGAGGCAATTAAACCAATTGCCTCCACAAGTTCAAGAATTAAAATCTATGCAGTTTTTATCTGACAACATTTGGTATTTTAGGAGCACTTACCGATACCAGAGGCAATTGATTAGTATTGGCGGTTTCCTCAACTAGGGCAGGAACAGAATTACGTAATAAAGTATTTAGTTGATGGGTAGTAGAGTCATAAATTTGAGTGACAACTTTGGGATAGAAACCAATTCCAATAATTGGTACTAGTAAACAACCAATAATAAAAACTTCTCTTGGTTCAGCATCTATGAGTTTAGTATGTTCTACCAACTCCTCATTTTCTGGTCCATAGAGTATTTCTCGTAACATGGATAAGAGATAGATAGGAGTTAGGATTACTCCAACTGCCATTAAACTCACGATAATGACGCGGAAAGTAGTACTATAGGCATCGCTAGTAGCAAAACCTACAAAAACCATTAATTCTGCGACAAATCCACTCATTCCAGGTAATGCTAAAGAGGCTAAAGAACAAGTAGTCCACATGGCAAAGATTTTCTTCATTTTTTTGCCAATACCGCCCATTTCATCCAACATTAGGGTATGGGTACGGTCATAAGTAGCTCCTACCATAAAGAAGAGACTGGCACCAATTAAGCCATGAGAGATCATTTGTAACATTGCCCCACTAACTCCTAAATCGGTAAAAGAAGCAATACCAATCAGGACAAATCCCATGTGGGAGATGGAAGAGTAAGCAATTTTTCGTTTGAGGTTGCGTTGGGCAAAAGAAGTAAAAGCTGCATAGATAATATTAACTACTCCCAAAATTACCAAGATAGGTGCAAAAAAGGCATGGGCATCAGGTAGCATTCCTGCATTCATCCTTAATAAGGCATATCCTCCCATTTTTAACAGAATACCTGCTAGTAACATATGGGCAGGAGCCGTAGCTTCTCCATGTGCATCAGGTAACCAAGTATGTAAGGGGAAAATTGGTAACTTTACCCCATAGGCAATAAGAAATCCACCATAGAGTAATAATTGCAGATTGAAGGAATAATGTTTTGCTGCGATCGCGCTCATGTCAAAGGTGACCGTATCCCCATAAAATGCCATAGTCAAGGCAGCTATTAGGATAAACAGTGAACCTCCTGCGGTATAGATAATAAATTTAGTTGCAGCATAAAGGCGTTTGTTTCCACCCCAGATAGAAAGAATTAGATAGACAGGTACTAACTCTAATTCCCAGACTAGGAAGAATAGCAGCATATCCTGTACAGCAAAAACAGCAATCTGTCCGCTATACATTGCTAACATCAGGAAGTAAAATAATTTTGGCTTGAGAGTGACAGGCCAAGCTGCCATAATCGCTAGGGTAGTGATAAATCCTGTCAAAATAATCAATGGCATAGATAGTCCATCAGCCGCCAAAGACCATTTTAGGTCTATCTGAGGTACCCAGGTATAGCTTTCTACCAACTGCAAGCCAGGATTGCTCAAGTCATAGCCAGTATAAAAAGCATAGACAATCAGGACAAAATCGATCAAACCAACTGTGAGAGCATACCATCGTACTGTCTTCCCATCTTTATCTGGAATCACGGGAATCAGTAAGGAGGCAGCTAGGGGGAAAAGAATAATGGTTGTTAACCAAGGAAATTCTGCCATAAATAGAGTTGAAATGATTTAAGGTAGTTAGTGTTATTGAATCTTTCTCAATGATCTAGGGTAATCTTGAGAATGCAAGTCATTCTTAATAAATTGTTTAGAGATTGCAAAATTAGCTGAGGAATGGGGAATGTCTGAAATTCAAATAAAAACCCGTGAATGGTGGGTAGAAAGATGGTTAGAATTACTTGATTCCTATCGGTTTAAAAAACGCCTGGAACGAGGACGTAACTACGCTAGAGAAGGCAATGTTTTGAATATTGACTTTAGTGAGTCTAAGGCTTTTGCCAAAGTACAAGGAAGCGATGTGGAGCCTTATCAAGTGTCCTTGTCTTTAGAATCTTTTACTGATGAAGATTGGGATTACGCGATCTCAACCATGTCCCAAAAAGCAATTTATTCTGCTCAATTATTAGCAGGAGAAATGCCAAATACTATCGAGGAAGTATTTACTGCTAATGGATTGAGTTTATTTCCTTTTTCTTTATCTGATGTTCGTTCCCGTTGTAGTTGTCCTGATAAAGCCAATCCTTGCAAGCATATTGCAGCAGTTTATTACCAATTAGGAGATCGTTTTAGTGAAGACCCTTTTATTATTTTTCAGTTACGAGGACGTACTAGGGAACAAATTTTAGAGATGTTGCGTCAATTACGAAGTCAAATAGATAGTATGAAAGGAGAGAAAGAGAAACTAGAGCCAGAAAACTCCGCATTATCTCCAGAAAAATCCCTGAAATCACCTGAAAAACTAATTAAACGAGATTTTTGGCAATATGAACAACCTTTAGAATCTGCTTTGATTAATTTTATTCCACCTACCGATAACAAAACTGTCCTCGATCTTTTAGGTAAGATTCCTCTTGCTGCTGCGGACGGGGAAGCATTTCATCAATTCCTACTTGCTGTTTACACAGAAAAGAAGCGAGGATCACAAATTTGATTCAAGACTAAATGCTAAAATCACTTATTATTGAGTATAATCACTTAGTATTCAACTAAGTAATCTAGTACATTTACGGAAGACAAGCGCTTTAATTACCTGTTATTGTACTTACTAATTATGAAACTGCTAACCAACATAAATAAATAATAGAGGCACCGCTGCCCAGCAATACCTCTAGATACCAACTAACTAAATTGTGAAGTAATAAGAAATACACCTTAAGGGCATTTGGGCAAAATGCCCTATTCCTATCTAGATATAATTTTACTCTGATAATTAGCTTTAATATTCTTTTCAGCTTGGGTTTTTGGAGAAATTTTAGCTCAAATCCATATGTAACAGTTAATATCTCTGTTATTAAGTTTTGCAACAAGATAGAATCGGGGATCAAATGAAAAGTTAAATACTTTGATCTAGAGATTGGATAGATAAATTAATTTTGAGCGATTATCCATGTTTGATCTTGTAGTAGTTCTTACTCCATATGGGAGGATTACTACAAGATTGTTTAACTGGATAGGGATCAACAGCAACAGTCTAAGAATTTAGAGAAATCAATTCTTCAAAAGACTTGTTATTGGCAATAGTTGCTTCTTCCATATCCGCAATTACTGCTTCTCTTAGTTGTTCTCTCATATCAGGTATAACAGCTAAAGCTCTTGCCCAGTCAGGTATTTGTGCTCCTGAAGGATTGGAAAAATACAATTCTCCCGCTTCGGTAATAACTTCCTCAAATAATTCTGTGATCACTTCTTCCTCATGACGATCATAAGCTAACCGATTAAATCGAGCATCAACAAAATACTGGCGAGTATAGTCTTGAGCTTCGCGACGGAATTTGACTCTCAAAGCATGAATTAAATCCCGACTGATAATGACTTGTTCGGTTTCTGTAAGAGTCCGTAGAATAGAACGTAAAATATCACGACACATTTTGCGTAATCCTTCTTGGGATGAATTGCCCACTTTCTGATGTTTGTGATCGAATACCCCTAAATCAATCTGAGCAATTCTTTTTTCGGCAATACTACGATACACCTCTGCTAGTAAGCCAATTTCTAATCCCCAATTCCCAGGAATACGGGTGTTGAGAGCTAAGTCGCTAGTTAGAGCAAATTCTCCTGATAGAGGATAGCGATAAGCAGTGAGATAGCGTAGATATTTCCGATAGCCAAAAATTTCGGTTAATGCACTCAAAAGAGGAGTTACAAATAATCTTACTACTCTTCCATTCATTGCTTGGGGTACAGTGTCACCCAGACGGGCATAATAGGCTTTATTAAAAGCGATCCCGAATTCTTTTTCTAGGAGTGGGTAGAGTAATTTTAAAGGATAGGACTTATCATATGTGATAATATCTGCATCATGAAGAGCGATCGCTTCAGCTTGCAAAGAAGCAACTCCTAAACCTAACCATACAGCCCGACCTTTTCCTCTTAAATTTAATAAATCTAAACCGCGATCGCGTAACTTTTCCAGTAAACTGGTTACTCTCGGACCATTTTCCCACAGCACATAAGTAGATTGAGGCAACACGGAAAAGAATTTTACTGCCTTCTCATATTGTTCTTTTGTTTCCGCATACAAGCAAATAATTATCTTTCTGATAAAGCTACAATCCTTGAGGTGATAGCAAATATTAGTGAGTGCAGGTCTTTCCAACTCTTCATACAAAGCAGGAATTAATACGGCTGTGGGAGATTGTTCACTTAACTTGATGATTTCTGCTTCTAGTGAATCCAGATCACAGCCAAAATCATGAATGGTTGTAATTAGTTCTTGCTTATAATCCATAGTTTTCTACAATACTTCATCTAATGTAATGAATTATGCAACAAAACTCAAACAATTGGAGTGGGTTAAGATACAAAACGGATGAAATGATTAGAGCCACAAGGATAGGCGAAGCTAAGAACCCTGATTTTTCCTTTTCAAAAAACAGTACTAATTAGACTAATTATTAAAATATCCCCTTGGAAGCAGATTCAAGAACATTCAATTCTCTAGTTATTCACGATTCTAGCTTTTTATATATGTAGTGTTTTTTATTGCAATATAGATATACTATCAGATCGAATTATAGATTAATTCTAGATATAGATTATAGATATTTGCTCAATCAAATAAAAACACAATACAAAATAAATTGCATATTTTTTCTTGATTGAAATATATAAATCATCAAGCAAGAAAGATAGCAGGAGCAAAAAATGATTGGTACTCAAGAAATCTTAACAATCAAAAAAACTTCCCAACAACATCAACAACTACCCATCAGCAAAAAACTTAAAATTGAAGCTCATTGGCAAGTAATAGAGGGAAAGTTGGTTTGTAAATGGGTTACTTCTTAAAATTCCTTGAGCAGAAAAGGCACAATTACTATGTCAGAATCAAAAATTAAACCATCCACTGTATCTTGCGATGAATCTTTATCTCATTTAACAAATTGTAGTTCTATTAATCATAATCTAGAGACAACAATGAGCCAAGATACTTTAACTGTGGCGTTGGATAAAGAATCTAAATCTAATTGTCATCGAATTATTAGCCTAGAAATAGTAGCTAACTTGATCTTGATTGGAATAGCTATTTTATTTCAATTTTCTCCTAATGCTGAGCTCAACAATTCTCGTGTCAATTCCCAGGGAGTAGAAATTAATACCCAGTTAATTGATAATTGATCATTAATAATTAGGCTTTAAACTATTTTTCCAGGATGAATAATTATCTTGTTTCTGCTCAATGGCTTAAAGAACATTTAGAAGATGATAATCTGATCGTGATAGATTCACGCTTTAGTCTTCAAGAACCCAATCTAGGGAGAAAACAATATGAAGATGAACATATTCCTGGCGCATACTATTTCGATTTAAACGCAGACTTGTCCAGCACTCCTCAAAAACATGGAGGAAGACATCCTCTACCCGATATCTCCCAATTAACAGGTAAATTATCGAGTATAGGAGTAAAATCCGATCCTGCTAGTTTGATTGTAGTTTATGATAATTCTCGCTTGGCTTTTGCCTCTCGTTTTTGGTGGCTAATGCGCTTTTTAGGTCATGAAAGAGTAGTCTTACTAGATGGTGGGTTTGATGGCTGGAAAGCCCAGGGTTATAGTGTAACTTCTGCTGTCTCCAAAGCTGTATCAGGTAACTTTGTGGCACGTCCCAACTATGATTGGGTTGTGGATATAGAGATTGTTAAAAAGCGGAAAGATTTACCAGGAGTTGTTTTGGTTGATTCTAGGGCAAGAGAGCGGTATCTTGGAAACATAGAACCTATAGACCCCATCGCTGGTCATATTCCTGGCGCAGTTAACTATCCTTGGCAAGATATAACAGATGGTCAAGGCTACATTCAACCTCTGGAATATCACCAAAATCGTTGGCAAGATTCTCAAAATTCAGAAGAAATTATTGTTTACTGTGGCTCAGGCGTTACAGCTTGTGTTAATTTGCTTTCTCTAGCAATTGTGGGAATAGATAACACTAAGCTTTATGCTGGTAGTTGGAGTGATTGGTGTTCTTATTAGTTTTTTGTCCTTTGTCCTTTGTCCTTTGTCCTTTATTGTTTGTTCTATTAACTAAATAACCAATGAATCAAAAAGGGAAAGTATATTTAGTTGGTGCGGGAGTCGGGGACATTGGATATCTTACTCTCAGAGCAAAGGAGTTAATAGCTAGTGCTGAAGTTTTAATCTATGATGCTTTAGTTGATAGGCAATTGTTAGACTTAGCACCTTCAGACTGTTTGAAACTGGATGTGGGAAAAAGGGGAGGAAAAGTCAGTACACCCCAAGCTAAAATCAATCAATTAGTAGTGGCATATTGCTTACAAGGAAAACAAGTAGTTAGACTAAAAAGTGGTGATCCCCTGATTTTTGGGCGTGCTATTGATGAAATATTAGCTTTACAAGCAGTAGATTGTGATTTTGAGCTGGTTCCTGGAATTTCCTCCGTTTTAGCTGCACCTTTACTAGCAAATATTCCTTTAACTGACCGAGAACTAAGCACTTGTTTTGCTGTCTTTAGTGGTCATCAACCAGATTTGCTTAATTGGCAAGCTTTAGCAGCTATAGATACTCTGGTAATTTTGATGGGTACTCGTACTCTATCAGAGATAATTACTCGATTATTAGAAGCAGGAAAAGATCCTAATGAGCCAATTGTAATTATTCGTAACTGTTCCCAAATAGAGCAAGAGATTTTTTCGGGTACCTTAACCGATATAGTAAACATTACTAAGGGTTTATCCTTATCTCCAGCTGTTATTGTTATAGGTAAAGTTGTGGCATATAGCGATCGCATAAAGCAATCTTCTTCTCTTCCTCTAACCCATAAAAAAATTTTAGTAACTCGTGCTGCGGAACAGTCCAGTAAGTTTAGCACTCTTTTACAGCAACAAGGGGCAATAGCGATAGAAATGCCAGCTTTAGTAATAACTTCCCCTTCTAGCTGGTTAGATTTAGATAATGCCATATCGGAAATAGAAAGTTTCCAGTGGTTAATCCTTACTTCTGCTAATGGAGTCAATTATTTTATTGAAAGGTTACAAACTTTAGGCAAAGATATACGGGCTTTAGGAAGAGTTAAAATTGCCGTGGTAGGCAAGAAAACTGCTGCAACTTTGGCAAAATATCACCTCAAACCCGACTTTATACCTCCCAATTTTGTGGCAGACTCTTTAGTAGAAACTTTTCCCGAAATCTTATCAAGAAAGAAAATTTTATTTCCCCGTGTGGAAACAGGAGGAAGAGAAATATTAGTCAAAGAATTGACTGCTAAAGGGGCAAAACTAGTAGAAATTGCTGCTTATCAATCTCGCTGTCCTGACAAAATAGATAGTAATATCTGGCAAAAATTGCAACAAAAACAAATAGATGTGGTTACTTTTGCTAGTTCTAAAACTGTTAGTAATTTCGTTAAATTAATTGAGCAAGAACTAACTCCAGATGGTAATATTCAAGATATCCTAACAGGTGTTGCGATCGCGTCTATTGGACCCCAAACTACTAAAACTTGTTACGAATTATTACACAGAGTGGATATCGAAGCCACCGAATATACTTTAGAAGGACTTACCGACGCAATAATTCAATATTTTAGTGATTAGTTAGAGAAATTATAACTGCTAAGTCCAGTAGTCATTAGTGCGAGGGATATCCTAACCTCCCTTACCAACCCTACCTAGAACACCGATTCATTAATGCCAAAAACTACTTTTTCGGATATTGAGCTAACGAAATTTCGGCTTTTGAGAACTCCCGTAATCCCAGATTGGGACTGGATTCTAAATACTGAATCAATATCGTATTGTATTAATAATACCAATTTTTTTCTTGATATACATTATGATTCTTTTTTTGTTGCCGAGATCGCAATTTTAACTTGAGGAATTTGACGTAATTGGTCAAGAATATCTACTACTTGACCATGAGAAACTACCTTATCAGCCTTGATAACAACTACTGTAGTTTGCTCGGTTTTAATCAAATTTTCTACTTTAGTTTTTAGTTGAGTAAGCTGTGTAGGTTGATTGTCAACAGCTAAAGTTCCTTTTTGGTCAAGACTTACTGTAATCTGCTTACTCTTTTGTACTTGAACCGTTGTAGCCTGGGGTAGATTTACTGGTAAGCCTTCAGAACGAGTTAAAAACAAACTAGAGACAATAAAATAGACCAAGATAGCAAAAATAACATCAATCATTGGCACTATATTAATTTGGGGAGGTCTATCAGGCTCATTGGGTAATCGCATCAGTCATTTCTCCTTTTATTTCATATTTTTCTAGATGCAACAGTTCCAATTGACCACTAAACTCTTGAATTAAGGCAATTTGCTGCAAATATAGTCCGCGAAAAGTACTAGCAAAAAATAAGGTTATAATAGCTATAATCAAGCCAGTAGCAGTAGAGGTCAAGGCTTCACTAATTCCTCCTGTAACTCCTGTAGCTTGAGAAGATTGAATATCTCCAATACGTAGAGAAGCCAAAGAACTAATCAAACCTAAAACAGTTCCCAATAATCCCAGTAAAGGGGAGACACTAGTAATGGTTTCAAAAGCATTACTAAACCGTTTGAGTAAAGGCATTTCCGCTTGAGCAGCACTTTCTAAAGCCAAGCGGAATTTTTCAGGAGTTGGTCGTTTTAGAGACAAAGCGGATAAAAAAATCCTTGCCATAGGTAAATGCTGATTTTTCTTTAGCATCATATCAGCCATTTCAGGGTCTTCTTCGTAGAGAATAAGTACTTTTTTGAGAATTTTATCCTGTCGAGAAGTAAGCTGAGACCAAAATAGAGAACGCTCTAAAATCATGGCTAAAGAAAAAATTGATAGCCCCAGGAGTGGAAACATAACAACCCCTCCATTACTAAATAATTGATATATTTTTTCCATAGATTTTTATCAATAAAATTTAATTTAAAATCTTTGCTATTTTTCTACCTATTAGGTAAACACTGTTCAGTTGAAATATATATTAAAGTTAAATTGAACTTTTAATTCTTGGCGAGGAAAATTTGCTGGTAAAGCACGAAAAGGAGCTGATTTTTGGACTGCTTCTAGAGATTCCTGGTCATTTATTGGTGAACCAGAACTTTGGACTATTCTAAGACCAGTAATTTGACCATTTCTTTGAATCGAAAAAACCAGTATGGTATGACGTTCTTTACGGGGTTGTGAAGGCTTCCAATTTCGTCGAACTCGTCTCCTAATTTCAGCAAAATATGGACCTAGATCGATGTTTTGTCGAGCATCTAATCCACGAGAATTGAGAGCTTGCTGACTAGCATTGACTTTAGGATTAAAAAAGGAACTACCAGAATCGTCAGATAAACTCCTGCGCTGAGTTCCTCCTAAAAGACTAGCAGAACCAGAACTTACGGGAGTTTTTGGCTTGGAAGATGGATTGGGCTTAGTTTGTGG
>JASJDF010000088.1 GCA_030065715.1 Xenococcaceae cyanobacterium MO_188.B19
GAAAAAGCGATGTTTCAGGCGGGTCTAACTTCTGAAGATATTGATTGGCTCCTGTTGCATCAAGCAAATCAACGTATTATGGATGCAGTAGCGAAAAGACTCAAGTTACCATCCGAAAAAGTATTAAGTAAGATTGCTTATTACGGTAATACTTCTGCTGCTTCTATTCCCCTAACCTTGGATGCAGCAGTGAGAGAAGGCAAAGTTAAACCAGGAGATACTATTGCTGCATCTGGTTTTGGTGCAGGGTTGACTTGGAGTTCTGCTATTTTTAAATGGGGACAGTTTTAAATCTCTTCACGATATAGGAGCAAATTTTTAGTGCGTCAGCTTATTTCAATCATATTTTCTATATTTATTACTATTACCAGTAGTTTAGTTTTCCCTCAAGCTACTTGGGCAATGGCATCTAGTTTGGGAGTAAAAGATGGCTATTTAGCTCCTTGTCCCGAAACTCCTAATTGTGTAGTAAGCCAGAACCCAGATACAAGTCATAAAATTTCGCCCCTAGAATATCATAGTGACCAGGCTACTGCACGAGAAACTCTACTACAAGTTCTCACTGTTGTTCCTCGCACTACAGTAACTGAACAGACAGAGAATTATATTCGTGCTGAATCTAAAAGTCGTATTTTCAAATTTGTTGATGATGTGGAATTCTATTTTCCTGATAATGAAAAAGTGATTCACTTGCGCTCTGCCTCCCGTGTAGGAGAGTCAGATTTAGGAGTTAATCGCAGACGTATTGAGCAAATTCGCCTAGCTTTGGCAGACCTAGATATTTAACTGGATTATTTATTTAAGGCTTCTTCAACCAGTTCTAAGATTGAATCATAGCGGAAATTGTCAATCAAGTCGGAAATAGATTGATGCAATACCTGATAATCCTCTGGTATTTCTTTTAATAATTCTAAGATAATTTCATTATCAACTTTTGTAGTAGCATCTTGTAATTGTAACAGCCATTCTTGGGGCATACTATTTAATATTTCTTGAGCTAAATCGTAGCTAGAACTGGGTTGATAGAAAAACTGAGATTCCAAAGAGTCTCCTTCTAAAGATTGAGAGTCTGTATCATAGAATCCTTGCAGACTAATCTTACTCATATCAGCTTCTCTGACAGGAATAAAAAAGCGTACTACCGTACCTTGATTAACTTCTGATTTAATCGAAACATCTCCCCCCATCAATTGTACTAATTGACGAGTCATGGGTAAGCCCAAACCCATACCTTGACCAGAACGTTCCCCTGTATCTGTTTGAGCAAAAGCCACGAATAGGTTATCAATTTCTGAGGAAGAGATTCCTCTTCCCGTATCATCAACTTTGAAGTACAAATTATATAGAAAATCGTTATGTTCATCAGATTTATACTTTACTGTTAACGTAACTTTTCCAGTATCAGTAAACTTGATACTATTATCTAGTAAATTAAATAATATTTGACGCAGCTTTTCTGCGTCGCTTTCTATAAATTGTGGAACTTTTTTATCAATCTTAAAAGATAATTTTATTTGTTTTTGTTTAGCTTTAAAAGTGAACATTTGTTCGATGGATTTAAGAATTTCATATAAATTAAATGGCTTTAAATTAACATAAGTTTTACCAGATTCAATATGTGAAACTTCTAGAATACTATTGATTAAATCTAAAAGATGCAAACTATTTTTTTCAATAACAGCAAGATTATCCTGTTGTTCTTTATTAGTAAATTCTTGCTGCATAATTTGAGTAAATCCAATAATTCCATTGAGAGGAGTACGTAATTCATGGCTCATTTTTGCTATGAATTTAGTTTTGGCTTTTTCAGCAATTAAAGCATTATCAATAGCTTTTTCTAAATCATTGAGAGTATGTTTTATTTGAAGGGTCATGGTATTAAGTGCTGAACTTAATGTAGCGAGTTCATCTTTTCCCCCTATATCAACTTTAGAATCAAGTTTACCTGATGCAACTGCTTCTGCTAATTGTTGTAATTTTTGTATAGGATTAAGAATTTGTTTGTTGAAAATAACAATAGTTAATACGATGAAAAATACACTGATTAAAACTGAACTATAGATATTATAAAAACTAGATTTTATTAATTCTTTATTGGCAGCTTCTAAAGAATATCCAATCTTAATATGTCCTCCATGATATTCTCCGATTTTAATTGGTCTACTTAATTCAACAATTGATTTGTGAGATTTTAGTGCAGAAAGTATATTATTATCTTCTGTAAGTTTGTTTTCTTTGATTAATTCATTAACTATGGGCTTATCCTTAGCAATAACTTGCGAGATTACTTTTGAGTTTTGATTTAACACAATTCCATAGATAATATCGCTATCTTTATTATTGGCTTGTAGAATATAGCCCAATGTTTCTGGATCAGAACGTAAAATTGATGATTGTACAACAGTGTTAATAATACTGAGTTTAGCATCAGCTTTTTCTGCTAAATTATTCGCTTTTTGTTGATAAATACGATAACTTTGAGATGCACCAAATGTTAACTGAAGAACCGCCAAACAAATGCTGGCTATACTCAGATAGCGAAAGGCAATGCTTTCGTTGTATTTTTGGCGTAATTTGAGTTTCTTTAACATATAAATTTATCTAGATTAGTTTATGGAAACCATTACCACAGATGTTTTAGTTGTTGGCGGAAGTGTAGGGGGTGTAGCAGCAGCCATTCAAGCATCTCGTCGTGGGGTCAAGACTATTTTAGCCACGGAATTTACCTGGTTGGGGGGAATGCTAACTTCAGCAGGAGTCTGTGCCCCTGATGGAAATGAATTGCGTTCATGGCAAACTGGATTATGGGGTGCCTATTTACGAGAATTACAAGCTAGACAGATTGTAGGTTTAGATAATGGTTGGGTAAGTTTATTCACTTATCATCCCCATTGTGGCGCAGCTATTTTTGCTGATTGGGTGAAGCAATTACGGAATTTACTATGGCTTCAGGGTCATCAACCTTTGTCTGTTATTAAAAATGGCGATCGCGTTAGCAAAGTTATTTTTTCGCCAAATCTGCAAATAAAAGCCAAAATAACTATTGATGCGACAGAATTAGGTGATTTACTAGCTTTAGCTGAAGCGCCTTATCGTTGGGGATGGGAAGATTCCTCAGAGTTGGATGAACCTAGTCTAGCTATTGCCGAAAGAGATTACCCTCACCTAAAAGAAACCTATTCTGTACAAGCACCAACTTGGGTTTTTTTGTTACAAGATAATCTAAGGGAATCTTCTTGTCTTCCCGTCTCCCCCTCACTCGATCAACTTTTCAAGGGTGCTTGGGAAAAACATGGTGCTGAAAAATTTCTGAGCTATGGCAGACTAACAGATAATCTTTACATGATTAATTGGCCCCTTGCTGGTAATGATTATGGGGTAGGATTAGAGCGTCTGATTAAATCGGAAAGTAGCAAAAAAGAATTTCTTACAGAGGCTTATAATCACAGCTATAGTTTTGCTGCTTATATTCAGTCAGAATTAGGAAAAAGTTGTAGTCTCGCACCAGATATTTTCCCTCATCAAGACAGTAGTTTAAATTCAGCTTTTGCACTCTATCCCTACTATCGGGAAAGCCGAAGATTAATTGGGAAAACTACTATTACCGAAAAAGATATCTTACCTAGAGCCAATGGTTGTGCTGCACCTTTACCAGTGAATGAAGCAGGAGTAGTAAGTGCGATCGCTGTTGGTAACTATCCCAACGATCATCATTATCCAGGAATCAAATTTCCCTTGCAACCTAAATCTATTAAATGGGGAGGAAGATGGACAGGTACACCTTTTACCATACCTTATGACGCGATCGTGCCTGAAAGTCTGGATGGTTTACTAGTGGCTGAAAAAAATATTTCTGTTTCCCATATTGCCAATGGTAGCACCCGTTTGCAACCAGTAGTAATGAATATCGGACAAGCTGCTGGGATGGCTGCTGCATTGTGTATAAAATCTAATTGTCAACCTAGAGAATTAGATATCAGAAGTTTACAACGCGCCTTACTTACCGATCCTATTGCACCATCGGCGGTAATTCCCTTATTTAATTTATCTCCCAATCATCCTCAATGGCTGGATTGGCAACAATACTATTTAGATCATCCCAAACACTATCCCCTAGATGGTAATTTTCCTGGTGATGATATTGAACATATTACTGATGCTCATAACCAGATTTATCAAGGTAAATTCTGTTGTTATGGTGAGCAAAGTTATCAGATAATTCTTAAAAGTTCTATTTTTAATAAAAAAACCTATGGGTTGATCACTTTGCATTCCACAGTTAATAAACAATTATTAGATTATCCCCATAGTAAATCAATCTCCGTATTAGGAAGAGCTAGTAAAACTGGCTATTGGTTGATAGTAGAGAAAATTATTCAAGATTGATTAGTTTTCCTTGTTGCTTGTTCCTTGTTCCTCTCTCTCTTCAATATGTAATTAATTTTGCACACTTAATTAAAAGCGTCTTTGAGGGCGGTTCTAGCTGCTAAATTATTACGAGTAGAAAGTAGAATTTCTTTTTCCCGTTCCAAGCGAACGTTAGTATCTTGCATTTCTAACATCTGTTGCTGTTCTTCTGCTACACCGTAAAGATTACTAGCTACCCAATAAGATAATTCTCTGGGTAAATCAGGAAGATCATCAGGAAGCTCAATTTTTTGATTCGTGAGTTTAGCAGAAAGGTGAACTACGTCTTTTAGAAGTTTTTCTACTTCGGTTGCTAATGGTTTGAGGTTTTCTGATGTAGGTTTATCTTCGATCCATTCTACTAAACCGACTCTGTAAGGTTTTTCTCTGACATATTCTAAAACCCGAAATCTTTGCTGTCCAATGGTTAACATTTTCATGCGATCATCCTTTAACCTCTGAAAATGGAGAATTTCAGCGCAACAACCGTAATCCGCGATCTTTCCTGTATTGGGATCGATGGATAATACTCCAAATCTGCGATCGCTTTCTAGAATGGTATTCATCATAATTCTGTAGCGAAACTCGAAGATATGCAGAGGTAGAGGACGTGTGGGAAATAATACTACTTCAGGAAGGGGAAATAAGGGGAGTTCTCTAACAGCAATGGAGGAGGAGGTCATATTTACAGAGAAGTTAGGATTTTAAAAATAAAAGGTATCGATTGTCTTTCTTTATACTGTAACGGATTTTGCTATAGAAACTAATGATTGGGATTCTTTGAAGGGAATAATTTTGAAATTTTGCGATCGCTTTTATCAGCTTTAGTAATATAGTTAAATATCAAAAAATATTTTTAAAATATTTGTAGTACGTCCAGACCAAGATATTTCTTCATGTTTACCAATCGCATCTTCAACAATAAATAAATTTTTTCCTTCCTGATAAGAATAATTATTAATCAAAATATTTTTCATCTCTCTTCCTCTTTTAGTTGCTAGAGCTTCAATAATTTGATTATGAAATCCCCCATCTCGGATTAATCCCCAGTCTAAATAAATTTTTGGTTTTAGATCGGGGTTTTCTAAATTATTTTGAGTAGCAAATAATAAAGTAGAATCAGCTAGATCAATTCCGCCAAACCAATTAGAAATTACATTATCAACTGTCGAATCTAACCCTACCCAAAATGAAGGAGACAAAGCAGCGACACAACCAAAATGCTTGGGGTATAAAGCACTCGTATAAAATGCAGCTAATCCACCATGAGACGAACCTACAATTAAATTTGATTCTGCTTGAGAAATCGTCCGATAGTGATTATCAATAAAAGATTTGAGATCGTAGGCTAAATATTGAGAATAAGCCTCCAAACCACCCCAATCATGACCTATCACTGGAGCATGAGTATATTCATACTCGCGATTGACTGGACAAACTGCAACCACAATTAGCTTGCGTATGGCGTTAGTTAAATACAACCGATTCAAAATCTTGCTTAAATTCCAAGTCTTATTAAAAGCTCCTCCAGGAAAAAAAGTTGTATCTCCATCATTAAAATAAACTACAGGATAAGATATCTGAGAATGTTCATATTCTCGCGGTAAAAAAATGTGTACCTTCCGCTTATTTTTTGCTTCTCCTACTTCTAAATTGTCGTAAGTATGAAAATAACCCGCCCAATCACCAAGGTCATAATACCAGGCTTCTTGTCCACCCAAACTAAATTTTTCCGCCATTATCTAATGTTTTATTTAACTTATAAATTATGAACTTTAACCGAGCCATCCTGTAAGATTTTGTTTTTGAGTTTCAGAAGCATTTTCTATTACTACTACTTCATAGCGAGTGGGTTGGGGTTTAGCTAAAGTTGCAGAAATGTTGAGTAACTCATCTTGATGGAAAATAGTAATAGTAATAGTATCTCCTGCTTGATAATCTTTAAGGCGTTCATTAATATTTTCAGCAGTAGCTCTAATTCCATCTATTGCAAGTAATTCATCATTAGGATCGATTCCTGCAACCCCAGCAGGAGAATCAGCGTCAGTGAATTTAATTATTTCTTTTCCAGCTTCACTTTGAACTTTAATTCCCAAGTAAGGAATAGTTTCTTTATCGAAAATCGGTTTAATTTTTAAGCCAAAAGGGGCAAAATAATCATCAAAAGGTAGAGCTTCAGTTTTATCTAAATAAAGACTGAAAAATTCACTTAAATCTTGTTCTGCTACCTCTTCAAATACTTCTTGTAATCCTTCAGGAGTAAAGCCTATTTCTTCTTTACCATAACGTTCCCACATAATCTGCATCACATTATCAAGGGATTTTTGATTATTATGTTTATTTCTAATTAATAAATCCAGCAATAACGCAACTAATTCCCCTTTCAGGTAGTAAGATATTTGGTTATTATCACTGTGAGCTTCTCGACGATACAGTTTAATCCAAGCATCAAAACTTGATTCTCCTAGAGGTTGAACATTTCGCCCTGGAATAGACAAGTATCTAGTAATATCTTTACTGATATTTTCTAAGAACTTTTTACGCTTATAAATTTTGGCTCTTAAAGGAATCAAAATATCATAGTAGCTAGTGACACCTTCACTAAACCAAAGAGAAGGAGTATAGTTTTCTTGTTCATAATCAAAACTTTCTAAAGCTTTGGGGCGAATTCTTTTAACATTCCAGAGGTGGAAAAATTCATGAGCGACTAATTGAATAAAACGATTATATTTATCTTTATTTCTAAATCCTAAACGAGGATAGTTTAAACTACAAGATTCTTTATGTTCTAAACCCCCGAAACCACTTCCTGAAAGATGCAGTAAGAATAAATATTTTTCGTAGGGTAATCTCCCAAATATTTTAGCTTCTACTTCAATGATTTTTTTTGTATCTTCAATAAGTTTTTTGATTTTAAGATTACCTTGTCCCCAAATTGCATATTGATGAGGTATGTTCAATACTTTAAAATCGTGTATCTCTTGTTGTCCTACTTCTACGGGACTATCGATTAATTCATCTAAATCCTGTGCTATGAAACTATTACTTTCCTCAGGAATAGGAGTAAGAGTCGTTGTAACTTTCCATTCTGGTAAGGGAGGAATAATTTGTACTTTAATTGGTTCCTTAATTAATTCAGGAATAAACATAAATAAGGCAGCACCATTAAAGTAACCGTGAGTTCTATCTAATTGATTAGTTCTGACAGTTAGTTCATTGGCAAATACTCGATAGTTAATAGTAATTGCTGTTTGATTATCAGTCATAACTTGCCAATGGTTTTTAGCAAGTTTACGACTCACTAAAGGTTGATTATCATTGCCAGATGTTGCCTGAAAATCTTGTACGTGTTTGGAATATTCTCGTACTAAATAAGAACCAGGAGTCCACACAGGCATTTTCAAGCCTAGTACTTGTTTATTCCAATTACTAACTTGTAAAGTAACTTCAAATAAATGGGACTCAGGTTCAGGCATTGCCACCTGATAAAACATTTTAGAATTAGTCATTTTGCTTTTAACATTGAGCATTTAACATTTATCATTTAAGAATTAACAATCAATGATTGACCACTAACCATATCCGAAGGTTTATCCTTTAGAACTAAACACTAACAATTTTCCCGAATAACATTACAACATTCAGCAACAGATTTTCTATTTTCCATCGCTACTACTAAAGCTTGATAAGATTCTTCATGCCTGTTTAATAAATTAGTTGCTTGAAGTTGCGCCCAACGTTTTTTTTGTCCGTAACTTTCAGGAGGTAAGCCAGCTAAATCTAGAGCAATTCTAAGCTGTTGTAAATCTTCTTGTCCTCCTTCAGCTTTGTCATATACTAGCTTTTCTGCTGCAATCCCAGCCATCCAGACGGTAGATAAACGATCTAAAGTCAAGCGCATATCTTGTAACTTAAAAGGTTTTTCCGTGAGTTCTTGAGTATCAAAAATAACACCACCTCTGCCATAATGTCCTTGTTTGATAGCTTCCCAAGCAGTGAGAGTATAGCCAGTAATGGGAATACCCAAAAAATAGGCGGTGAGAAAATGTCCAGCTTCGTGATGGATAACTCGTTGACGTTGTTCGGCATTAGCAAATAAGTCTAACAGTAAAGTAACTCCACGATTGTTCAAACTGATGGTATCTATTGTTACTAACCCTAATATGCCAAAAGTTGCACCAGCAGGGATAAAAGGTGAGATATTAAAGATAGGACTTAATAAAGAAGAGATAGTCATGGTGAAAATCGCGATCGCGATGATGTTTAGTCCTGTTTGTTGCATTTGAACAATATTTTTTAAAGAATTATTACAGTATGTTAATTAAGTATAGGAAAAATTTTACTGTTGCCCAAGACGAAAATTAAGTTTTTCGCATCAGATAAAATTTCTAACCTATTATTAAAAAGAGAAGTTAAGAAGTATCAATACCCCAAAGACTGGTTGTAATCAAATGTTTTTTCATCAAACTGGCTCTAAAAATCCCATGCAAAACTGGGCTTTTTCCCTTATAACTTTAAGTCTATTATTTTGTTCTTTTCCTAATTCAGGGAAGGCTGAAGAGTCGGTTAATAATGCTCTACCCCCATCTCCAGATACTGGTTCTCCTGAAGAAGAAGTTTTACCAGGAGGAACTAGAGATAGTAATCTGATGACAAAAATATGCGGTGAACACGATCAGGAAATTGCTTATTTATTAGGAGATAAAAACCGAGAATCTACCCTGTCTGCTCATCCTACTTTCTGGTTTTATATTCCCAAGAGCCTGGAAAAAGTAGCCCGACTAAAGTTTGAAGTTAAAGAACTAGAAACAGGTAAAAAAGTGTATGGTCGTACTGTATCAGCACCGAAAATGCCAGGAATAATCGGAATTTCCCTTCCCGCAGAACCTCAATATGCTGTTGCTCCTAATATAAATTACAGTTGGAGTATGGAAGTAGATTGCAAAAACTCAAATTACGAGTCAGTGAGGTTGCTAGAGGGTTGGTTACGTCGTTTACCATCAAACCCTGATTTACAGAATCAATTAGCTGCTGTTCCTGATACGGAAAAACATACAGTTTATTTTCAACACGATTTACTGTACGATGCTTTGAATGATTTAGCACAACTCCGCATTGCCGAACCTAATAACTCTCAGTTCAAAAATTCTTGGAATGAGCTTTTAGTTGAATTAGGATGGCGCGATTTAGGACAAGGTTTTAAATCGATCGCGGATGATACAGTCCCCTATTCTATGTTAAAAAGAATCTAAATTTGAACGACTATTCTCAATTCGATGTACTGGTTATAGGTTCGGGTGCTGCTGGACTCTACGCAGCCTTATGTTTAAATGAACGCTATAAAGTCGGATTAATCACTAAAAATAAGCTCAAAACTGGTGCTAGTCGTTGGGCGCAGGGGGGAATTGCAGCAGCCATTGCTCCTGATGATTCTACTCTATTGCACATAGATGACACTTTAAAGGCTGGTGCAGGATTATGCGATCGCGCAGCGGTAGATTTTTTAGTTACTAATGGAGCTAAGGCGATCGCATCTTTAGTAGATTTAGGTGTAGCTTTTGACCGTAAAAAAGAACGCTTGGCAATGACTTTAGAAGCTGCTCATTCTCGCCCTAGGGTACTTCATGCAGCGGATACCACAGGTAAAGCGATCGTTACCACCCTGATGGAACAAGTTTTAGACCGTCCTAATATCACAGTATTATCCCAAGCTTTTGCCCTTAAATTGTGGTTGAATGAAGTAACGGGAAAATGCCAAGGAATTAGCCTTCTATATGACCAAAAAATCACTTGGGTTCGCGCTTCAGCCGTAATTTTAGCAACTGGTGGTGGTGGTCAAGTATTCGCTCAAACTACCAATCCTACCGTAAGTACAGGGGATGGAGTTGCGATCGCATATCGTAGTGGTGCAACGGTGCGAGATTTAGAATTTGTCCAGTTTCATCCTACAGCTTTAACCAAACCAGGTGCGCCCAGATTTTTAATTAGTGAAGCAGTTAGAGGAGAAGGAGCGCATTTAATCGATCACACAGGAAGACGTTTTGCTTTCGACTATCATCCTGACGGTGAATTAGCTGCTAGAGATATTGTGAGTAGGGCAATTTTTACTCACCTACAAAAAACAGGTCAAGATAATGTTTATCTGGACTTAAGACCAATTCCCGAAGCTAAAATTCGCCATCGTTTTCCCAATATTATTAAAGTATGTGCTAAATGGGGTGTAGATGTCTTTAAAGAACCAATTCCCGTAGCTCCTGCTGCTCACTATTGGATGGGGGGAATTCAAACCGACACCAATAATTTAACCTCCATTCCTGGCTTATATGCAGTGGGAGAAACTGCTAGTACAGGAGTTCATGGAGCAAATCGTTTGGCGAGTAATTCTCTTTTGGAATGTATAGTTTATGCTCAACAGTTATCTAATCTAGATATTGAGAAATCAGATAGAGTAGGGGCGGAAGGCTTGTGCCCAACAGAAGTAGATAATAATTTCGATCTAGAAATAGTCAAAAAAATAAGAGCAGAATTACCAATTTTAGTTTGGCAAAGTGCTGGAATTTGTCGCACTGAGAAAATTTTAGCAGATGCGATCGCAAAAATTCAAGCTTGGCGTACTCAATTACGTTCTTTGTCTTGCAACCGATATTTAGAGCAGTTATCCCCCTCTGAAACTATTAAATTTACCAATGCTGAAGCAGAAGAAAACCTGAGGATATATGCAGAGACTCTTAACTTATTAGATATTGCCTATTTAATTCTCCAAAGTGCCAAATTCCGTACTGAAAGCCGAGGGGGTCATTATCGTTTAGATTATCCCCAAACCGATTCTAAATGGGAAGTACACACAGTAGTAACTAAGGATATTTGGCAAAAATCTTCCTAATTATGAGATTCACTCGGAAATAAGAGAGAATATAAGTTTCAAACGTTTATAACTCAAAATTTATGGAATGTGCCATTATTAGTCGTGCGGGACAGGTTTTAGCTAGAGGAAAACTATTTTTACAACAAGAAGAAGACGGTAAAACAAGATTAAACCTCAAGACCAATGGTGGTAAATTGATTGCGGGTGGAATTGTAGGGGAGAACGGAGACTTATCCGATGCTAGTACAGAATTATTTAATAATTGTTATGCTACCTGGCGTATGACTGGCTTAACTTTGACCATCAATATTAGATAGATAAATAAGTAGTAATGCAAAATTAACACGAAATAAAAAAAGATGGCTTATTAAGTTAGCCATCTTTTTTCTTGAATCATCAAGAGCAAGTATTAAGTATGCTTATTGCTTGCTCGTTATTTTTGTTTTTTAGTTGATCACAGTTCCAATTTCTGATTGAACTATCTTAGGTGCTGTTAATGCTTGAGCATAAATTTCTGGATTGGCTTTAGCCATCTTAGTATGAGCTTGAAGCACTTCAGAATTAACTGCAACAGTCTTCACATCATACATCTGAGTTGCTACTTTAGGGTAAAGACCAATTCCAATAACCGTAACTAGGAAACAAGCAGCGATAAAAATTTCTCTGTAACTAGCATCGCTGAAATTAGCTTCTTCAGGCATCACACAATTGTTACCAAAACAAACTGCTCCTTCGCTATTAGTATTTTTCTTCTTAGACTTGTCAATATCACAAGCTAAAGCTTCATTAGAGGTGAAAAATACCAGTCTCAACATCGAGAGTAGATAAATGGGAGTCAAGATTACACCCACCGCAGCCAGAAAGATAATTACAGTGCGGAAACCAACGCTGTAAATGTCGCTAGTAGCTACCCCAACAAAGACAGCTATTTCACTAGCAAAGCCACTCATTCCAGGAAGTGCTAAGGAAGCCATCGCACCTACAGTGAATAGAGCAAAGACTTTAGGCATTACTTGACCAATACCGTCCATTCTATCCATGAACAAAGTATGAGTTCTGTCGTAGGTTACACCTGTGAGGAAGAACAGTACGGATGCAATCAAACCGTGAGAAAGCATCTGAAGCATAGCACCGCTAATACCAATGTCGGTGAAAGACGCAATTCCGAGCAAGACAAATCCCATGTGAGACACAGAAGAGTAAGCCAAGCGTCGTTTCATATTAGACTGACCGAAGGAACTAAATGCACCGTAGATGATGTTAATTACACCTAAAGTTATAAGTATGGGTGCGAAATAAACATGAGCATCAGGTAAGAGTTCCAAATTGAATCTGATTAAACCGTATCCACCCATTTTTAAGAGAACACCAGCCAAAATCATAGATATGGGTGCAGATGCTTCTCCATGAGCATCGGGAAGCCAAGTATGCAAGGGGAAGATAGCTAGTTTTACACCAAATGCGATTAGCAATCCTGCGTAAAGTGGTATTTCTAGAGCTAAAGGAAAATCTTTTAAATTAAGAGCAGCTATATCGAAAGTAAAGTTATCTCCGTACAGAGCCATTCCTAAACCTGCTACGAGGATAAAGATAGAAGCTGCTGCTGTATATAGTAAGAATTTGGTAGCTGCATAACGGCGCTTTGATCCGCCCCAAATAGAAATTAGTAAATATACAGGAATTAATTCCAATTCCCACATAATGAAGAACAAGAGCATGTCTTGTGCTGCAAATACCCCAATCTGAGCCGAATAGAGTAGAAGTACCAGGAAGTAGAACATACGTGGCTTACGATCCAATTGCCACGCGGATAATATTGAAAGAGTGGTAACGAAACCTGCCAGTAAAACTAAAGGCGCAGACAATCCATCTACTGAAACTGACCAACTTAAACCTATTTGAGGTATCCAACTGTAGCTTTCTGCAAGTTGGAATTGATGAGCATCATTAAGATTGTAATTTTGCCAAAAGGCGTAGCACATTAAGAAAAAGTCAGCAATAGCTACTCCTAGTGCATAGATGCGTACTTGTTTTCCTTGTTTGTCGGGAATAAAAGGAATAGCAAGAGCACCTACGAGAGGTAGCAGAATAATTGCTGTAAGCCAAGGGAATTGATTGGTAATCATTAGAACTTACTTAATATTTGGAATCACAGAAAAAATAAACAAAATATAGTAGAGAGAAAAATTTAATAAATAATTGTGTATTACTTCTATTGTTTATTCTTAATATTTCTTAATCATAATCATAACCCAACAAAAGTGACAAATCCGTAACAAAAAAAGTAAGATTCAGAAAAAAAATATTTATCTGGCTCAATTTGTCTGATTAGCTAAACTGTGAAAATGATATTCTAGGGAATTAGTAACCTCAAAAT
>JASJDF010000089.1 GCA_030065715.1 Xenococcaceae cyanobacterium MO_188.B19
AACACAAATTCCGTTCTTCCAGGGACTACCAGAAGATAGTTTGCACAAAATGACTAGCCATTTCGTAACCCTGTCTCATCCAGCTAGTCAAATTATTCTGCTAGAAAATGATTGGGGCGGTTCTGTCTATTTTATATTGGAAGGTTGGGTAAAGATTCGTACCTATAACTTTGAGGGGAAAGAAGTAACCTTAAATATCCTTGGTAAAGGCGAAATTTTTGGTGAAATGGCAGCATTAGATAAGAAACCTCGTTCTACTGACGCTATTACTCTGACTCCTACTACCATTGGTAGAATTCCCGCCGAAAATTTTGTAAGCTTACTTAATACAGAACCCATAGCGGGAGTTCGTTTATCACAATTAATGGCAAAACGACTCAGACAAGTCAATCGTCGCTTGCAATTGCGAGATGCAGATAGTACCTCAAGAGTCGCAGATGCTATTCTATTTTTGGTAGAAGGACAGGGAACAAGGGGAGAAGGAGGAACAGAAATTCCTAACTTACCCCATCGTGAGATTAGTGGTTTGAGTGGATTAGCTAGGGAAACTGTCACTAGAGTCTTGACTAGACTCGAACAAAAAGGATTAATCCAAAGAGACGCAAATTTATTACGAATTCCCGATCTCTTGGCTCTAGAAAATGCCATCGGTTAATAAAGCATAATATTTAATTAAGTTAAACAATCACTTTTATGGCTACAGAAAAGCACAAAAATCAATTTTCATCTGATTCAGAATCATTTTTAGATACAAATAACTGGGTGGATGGGGAAGATTGGGAACAAGTTGCACCAACTGAATCTGTAGCTAAAATGAAAAACTCTAAAACTACCACCAAGACGCTAGTTACTGTGGAAACTGCTTTTTTGGCTAGTGCTGCTAGTTTAATTTGGTTAATTAACTATTATTTTCCTTTGGGTCCTTTCTTAAGAATTTTTTTCCCTATTCCCATCGCTTTAGTTTATATCCGTCGCGGTAATCGTGCTTCTTTGATGACGGCTTTGGTTGCGGGACTTTTATTATCTGTCTTGATGGGACCAACTCGTAGTATTATTTTTCTAATTCCCTATGGTCTAATGGGAATATTGTTGGGTGCTTGCTGGGATAAAAAAACCAGTTGGTCTTGGTCTATTCCCTTGGGCGCATTGATTGGTAGTCTGGGTTTATTATTTCGCCTATGGCTATTTTCAATTTTGTTGGGTGAAGACCTCTGGGTTTATTTGATTACTCAAATTACTGAGATAGCTGATTGGATTTTTCTCAAGTTAGGAATTCTGGCTGAACCAAGTTTTTTCCTGATTCAAATATTGACAATCATAATAATTTTTTTCAACAACCTAGTTTATCTTCTTGCAGTACATTTAATTGCCCTAATGTTATTAGACCGTTTAGGAAATCCTATTTCCCGTCCTCCCAAATGGATACAAATCCTTTTGGATTATTAGTTATTAGTTAGTTGTTGATTGTTGATTGTTCATTGTTCATCGTGGTTAAATGATAAATGTTAAATGATAAATGATCTACATCTATAGCCAATGGAATAAAGGACAAAGTTGGCTAAGACGGTATCAGGGCAAAAATCCGACTTTTGCTTGTATTTTAGGGTTCACAGCTACAGGTTTGATTCCTGGTATTTCTGCTGCTGGTGCGACTCCTGAAGCCAGACAGTATACAGCGATCGCAGATGCAGAGTTTTTGGCTACAGGAGGGAAGTCTCAACCCCAATATCCTTTACCCCATCTCATAGCTGGGATCTCCCCAGTGCTGATTACCCGTGCTGTAGTAGAAACTCTAGATCTGCCAACTTATATCTTTAATGCAGGGCTACCCCATCCTCCTTCTGTAGATACAATTGATTTGGGAGGAGTGGCAGCTAACTGTATTACTTCTGGTTGTGCCATGACCCTAGATACAGTTAACTATCTACTGCAACAGGGATTGAAATGGGGAGCAAAGCTGGCTGAAACTACAGATTATTTAATTATCGGAGAATGCGTTGTCGGGGGGACGACTACCGCCTTAAGTATCTTAACTGGTTTAGGTATTGAAGCGAGAGGAATGGTTAATAGTAGTCATCCTGCTTGTAATCATGACCAGAAGTGGTCAGTGGTTGAAAGAGGTCTGAAGCAAGCAGGAATAGGGGAAAATTTAGGAAGGGTCGATCCCTTAACTCTGGTTGCTGCTGTGGGCGATCCCATGCAAATTGTCGCTGCGGGCATGGCGATCGCTGCTAGTCTCCAAGGAGGGGTCTTACTGGCAGGAGGAACTCAGATGTTAGCAGTATATGCTCTAATATTGGCTATAGTTAAAAAATTAAATCTTCGGTGCAACATCGAAGAAATTGTCGTAGGAACAACTCGCTGGGTAGCAGAAGACCCAACAGGAAACACAGTGAAACTGGCTAAAACTATAGGCGGTGTTTCGGTTTTAGCCACAGGACTAAGTTTTAATACATCAAGGTATCCTGGTTTCCGTATTTATGAACAAGGATACGTGAAAGAGGGAGTCGGTGCTGGAGGATGTGCGATCGCAGCTCAACTCAAGCAAGGTATGACTCTTATCGAATTGTTGACTAGCATAGATAATCTGTGGACAAATTATCTATCACTAAAAATGAATCCTTGATGATAATAATTGCTCCTCTAAAGCAGCAATTCGATTGTAAGCAGCAGTTAATTGGGCGGTCAAACGACGAATTTGAATGTCTGGAGACAATTCCTGTTCGCTTCCAGCAACAGTATTGCTACCATTACTACTATCATCAACCAAAATATCCTTATGACTCATAGAGTGTAAGGATTCTCTCTGGGATGACTTCATTTGATGACGAGAAGCAGCTAAAGGAGGAAAAGAATAATCTTCTTCCATACCCTGCTTTTGCTCTGCGGTTAAAGCGTTAATTTGAGAGCTGATTCGTTCTACTAATTCATGAAGCCGATCCACTTTTTCCTGGAGTTCGTGAATTTGTATTTGCAATGTATCCATAAGTAATGGGAAGTGATATTAAGATTCCTGACTTAATGCTATGAGCATTATCAAAAAACTCCTTAGTATTCCTGATTCATTTAATAATTCATGTCGGTAGCAAAGTAAGAGATAACAACCAACAGCATTTAAGGTATTATCTATTACCTATTAAGTGTTTATTACTAAGCTTTGATGTTATTTTAATAATCCTAGTGTTAACGCTCTTTTATTAAGCCATGATTGGTCGTCGTTCTTTTTTACTCAGTACAGCAACCATTACCATAGCTCAGTTATTATCAAGCTGTGCTAATTCACCACAAGACTTTACTGTTAGTCTATTACAAGGTTCAATTCCCCTACAATTAATTGGTGATTTTCGTAAAAAAATTGACAATAAAAATCAAGTTAAATTTAAACCTCAAGCTCACTTATCAGAACTATTTAAGCTGCTTAGCGATCCATCTCTAGCACAATCCCAGGCTAATTTTTTTCAGAAAATATTGGGTCTATTTCGCCAAAAAACACCCCAAAATCCCGATTTATTAACTTTAGGGGACTATTGGTTGGAATCAGCTATTAACCAAAAACTTTTGCAACCTTTAAACTCAAATCAACTGGAAAACTGGGATAAATTGCCATTATTATGGCAGAAGTTAGTTCAACGAGATAATAAGGGTAAATCCTCTGAGCAAGGACAGATATATGGCGCACCCTATCGTTGGGGAAATACAATCATTGTCTATCGTAAAGATAAGTTTCAGAGTTTAAATTGGCGACCCCAAGACTGGGATGATTTATGGCGAGAAGAATTACGCGATCGCATTTCTTTAGTAGATAGTTATCGGGAAGTGATTGGTTTAACTCTAAAATCTCTAGGACATTCCTATAACAGCGAGAATTTAAATTCTATTCCCAATCTAGAAACCAAGTTGATTCAACTTAATCAACAAGTTAAGTTTTACAGTTCTGATAAATATCTACAATCCCTAATTATAGGAGATATCTGGCTAGCAGTTGGTTGGTCTTCTGACATCCTACCTTTAATGAAAAGATACTCCAATCTTGGAGTAGTAGTGCCCAAATCGGGAACATCTCTGTGGGCTGATCTCTGGATTCAACCCAAATCTACAGCTCAGATGGCTGATAATAGCACCCTATCCGCTTGGATTGATTTTTGTTGGCAACCAAAAGCAGCAAAGCAAATTTCTTTATTCACCAGCGGAATATCCCCCATCTGGACTCAAGAAAAATCCATAGATTTGGGAAAAAATACCCAAAATAAAGACTTTATCAATAAAACCTTAGATACTCTTAGTCAAAGTGAATTTATTAGTCCCCTTAATCCCGATATTACTCAAGAATATCTCTCTCTTTGGCAAAAAATACGGGTCACGATTTAGGTACTATAAACTATTAGCTGTTGTACCTAAAACCTATCACTGTTTCATAATACAAGATGAACCAAAATCAACACCGCATATTGGATGGAAAAGCTTTATCACGGAAAATTCAAAATCATCTTCAAGAAAAAATAGCGGAATTTCATCCTAAAATTGGTCGTCCCCCAGGATTAGCAGTACTAATGGTGGGAGATAACCCTGCTAGTGCTGTATATGTTCGCAATAAAGAAAAAGCTTGTCAGCGCATTGGTATGGCTTCTTTTGGGAAACACTTACCAGGAAATATCACCCAAGAAGCCTTAGCAGCAGAAATAGCTGCTCTCAATGACGATAATAATGTAGATGGTATTTTGATTCAGTTACCCTTACCTAAACATCTCGATGCTGTAACCTTACTCCATCAGATCGATCCCGATAAAGATGCTGATGGTTTGCACCCTCTTAACCTAGGCAAATTAGTCCGTTCTGAACCTGGCTTACGTAGTTGTACTCCAGCAGGAGTGATGAAATTATTAGCAGAATATAATATTGCTTTAGAAGGTAAAAAAGCAGTAGTTATCGGTCGCAGTATTTTGGTAGGAAAGCCTTTAGGATTGATGCTGTTAGAGAAGAATGCCACTGTAACTATGGCTCATTCCAGAACGCAAAACTTAGCTGAAGTTTGTCAAGAAGCAGATATTTTGGTCGCAGCAGTCGGTAAGCCAAAACTAATTACTGATTCTATGGTCAAACCAGGAGCAGTGGTCATAGATGTAGGTATTAACCGCATTAGCGATCAAGAAGGTAATTCTCGTTTAGTGGGAGATGTGGAGTTTGATTCAGTGTCGAAGATAGCAAGTTATATCACTCCTGTTCCTGGGGGTGTAGGTCCTATGACTGTAGCAATGTTACTAAGTAATACATATTGGAGTTATTGTCAAAAATTTGGACTATAAAACTTTCAGCAGAAGATAGGCTCAACTAGAGGCAATAGTCTATTGTCTCTATTCCCAAAGCATTTTGCTTGACTCCGCAATATTTAGAAAATAATAGGGCATTATTAAAATAAGCTTCTCTGGTATTTACGATATTTTTAGCCTAAAAATTTTACGGATACTATTGAGGAAGAATAAGCAGTTTAGAATCTTATCTTGAAAAGCTGATGAATGATAAAAATCGCAAACTTCCTGAAGTCAGAAGAGGAGGAAGAATTGATACTCCTTTAGATAAGGAGCCAATCAAAACTAGCGGTGCAGGTGGACAGATTAAAACTAATTGGGCAAATATTCGCTGGACAAAGAAAAAAATTACTTTTGTTAGTTTATTGCTGGGAACACCCTATGTGATAGCTCTGGTTGTGAGTTGGGTAGCGATAAATAGATTTATAACTTATATCTTGCTGGCATTGGCTCTTCTATTTGTCTTATTAGTCTGGTTTTTACGTTCAATAGATAATGAGGAATTTTAATATTTTATATTTCTCTACTTACAGAGAAGGGCAATCCCATTGGATTAATAGATAGCCATAAATTTGTCTTATCTATCAAATGGGCTAGAACATAAATGATGAGTTTTTAAGCGCCACTATATCAAATTATATTTTCCTATAAAACCAATTATTAGAAACGACTAATCGTAATTTTATGTTAAATCGAGAGCATCACCAAGATAATTTTCCTCCTAAATCAGACCAGTCTCTACCCAATTTTAGACTAGCGGATAAAAATGCCACCTTAGATTACTATATTGAGATTGGAGACCGATATTGGCAGCAAGAAAATATTGCAGAAGCGATCGCGTATTATCGTCAAGCAGTTCAAATCGATCCTAAATGTCTCAAAGCCTGTCAAAAATTGGCTACGGCTCTAAAGCAACAAGGTAATTTAGAAGAGGCTGCGGGTTATCTTTATCAAGCAATTAAATATCAGGAAGAAACTACCAATAGTCCAGTAGCAAGTAAGAAAACTGTTCCATATCAACCAGTACCTAGCAAGACATTACTGGATGTAGTTTTAAATCAAGAAAAATTTGCTGACTCGACGATAGTAATACAGCCTGAATCCCAAAGATATCCCAAGCTTAATGATGACAATAAAATCAGTTTTGAGTCAGGGGATGGAATAACTGTTGTTCATGATGTTTCAGAATTTATTGAACCTTCCCAATGGAAAAGAAAGTTAACTACTCCTCCTCCCCAACCTCAAAGCATGTTTACTGAAGAAGCCAACGCCCGAAAAGCTCTGAAAAAAGCTCTGGATTATCTGACTCAAAATCAGTGTCAAGAAGCTCTTGAACTTTGTCAGAGGGTAATTAATCGATTTCCAGATTTTGCTGAAGCTTATAAGACTAAGGGGAATATTCTCCAAAAATTGGGTCAATTACCCCAGGCGATAGAATGTTATCGTCAAGCTATTCAATTTGATCCTGAATATATTGAAGTTCATGCCAATTTGGGGGGTATCTATGCCCAACAAAAGCAATGGAAAAAGTCAATTGTTCATTATCAAAAAGCTATTGAACTCAATCCTAAGTTTGCAGGAGCTTATCGTAATTTAGCTAAAGTTTGGTACAAACTGGGACGCAATCAAAAAGCCATTGAATATACTTATCAAGCTCTTAAACTGGAGCCAGAAAAAACTAATCCTCAAATTCATTACAAGGTGGGGAATGAACTGCTAAATCAAAAGCGAATTCCTGAAGCGATTAAGTGTTATGAGTATGCGATCAAATTAAATCCTCAATTTGCCGAAGCCTATCAAAAGTTGGCGACCACTTTGGAAAAACAAGGTCAATGGCAAAAGGCAGCATCATTATATCGTCGCGCCTTGGATTTAATCCAAAAAGGCTATGGTGCTCAACCTTCTGATTCGCCAGCTTTGCAAAATCCTCAGCCAATTCCCCGTGTCATTACAGGAGCATCTGAGGCGCAAGAAGATGTTTTAAAGATTCCCCCAGAACAATATAGTCAATTTTTAGAATTACCTACTTCTAGAAGATTACCTAGCTATGTTCAAGAGCCGAATTCAGAGCCGACAAGTTCCTTGGCTCGACGAAAAACTGAGTCTATTGTTAGACAACAGACTAGTTATCCTGCTCCTGCGGTAGAAAATAACGAGCAACAGCCTAAAACTATTGAACAGAAAATTGGGCAATATACCGCAGCTTTGATTACTAATCCTAATTCCGCCACCCTTAATGCAGATTTGGGTAGTCTGTATGCTCAAAAACAATGTTGGAAACAAGCGATTCGTTGTTATCAAAAAGCGATCGCGCTAAATCCTAAATTTGCGGGTGTTTATCGCAATTTAGCTCGAATTTTTGAACAGACTGGGAAGGAAAAAGAAGCAACTAAGTATTGGTTTGAAGCTTTTTCTCTGGAGCCAGAAAAAGCCACGGCTCAAGATCATTTTAAGTTGGGTAATACCCTGCTAGAGCAAGGGGAAATAGAAGAATCTGCGGTTTGCTATCGTCAAGCAATTATCCAGAACTCAGACTATACCGAAGCCTATCACCAATTGGGTAAAATTCTGATTCAGCAAAAATCAGGCGATCAAGCGATCGCCTGTTACCGTCAAGCAGTTAAGCAAAATCCCCAAGATCATAATTCTTACTACTCCCTAGGGAGAATTTTAGCTGCTAAGGAAGAATGGAAAAGAGCAATGATCTGTTATGAAAAGTCTTTAACTATTGAACCGAATCAAAGTAAGGCTTATCACTATCTCGGAGATGCTTGCATTAAAGAGCAACTTTGGGAAAAAGCAGTTCAAAGTTACAAGGAAGCGATTAAGTTAAATCCTGAATTTAGCTGGTCTTATCACAATTTAGGGGATGCGCTCAGAGAGCTTAAACAGTGGGAATTAGCAGTTCAATCCTATCGAGAAGCGATTAGATTCAATCCTAATTGTGATTGGTCTTATTACAATATTGCGGAAGCTTTAACGGCGTTAGAAAATTGGGAAGATGCTTATCCTGCTTATGCTAAAGCCCAAAAACTCAATGCTAACTTACCTGAATTAAGCAGTAAACTCAACCATGTTTTACATCAACGGATTAAGTCTGATTTGCACTCCGCTTTACAGTTATATTTGCAAGCAATTAAACAAGAGCCAACTAATATTGAGCATTACTATCAGGCTTTAAAAATAGCACCCCAAAATACCCAGCTTTATCTTGGTTTGAGTCAGAACCTAATTGCCCAAGAACAGCAAGAAGAAGCGATCGCAGTTTTGCAAAAATCCATTGAAATTAATCCCCAATTTACCGCAAGTTATTTAGAATTAGCTCAATTATCAGAAGCTATTGGGGATACTCAACAAGCAATAGAATATCGCTATCAGGCATTAGTTACTCAATCTGAGTCCAGTAATGCTCAAGATTTCCTCAATTTAGCACAGCAGTTTCAGGCTCAAGGAGAATTTACCAAAGCGGAAACCTGTTACCGCCAGGCTCTTAGTGCAGCTCCAGAAGCAATAGAATCTTACTCCGCTTTAGGAAAACTATTAATCCAGCAACAGCAGTGGGATAAAGCAGTGCAGCTTTATCGACAAGCTATTACCCACCATCCTAGCCATACTGAGTTTCATTTTTGTTTAGGAGAAGCACAGGCTAATCAAAAACAGTATCAAGAGGCGATCGCAAGATATCAACAGGCGATCGCTCTTGATCCCAATTCTTGGCAAGCTTACCATCATCAAGGAGATGCTTGGCTCAATTTATTAGCCTGGAATAAAGCCATTCACTGTTATGAAAAAGTTGTGGAATTAAAGCCCGATTTTGTTTGGGCATATCACAATATAGCAGTAGCCTATGGTAAGTTAGAACGCTGGTCAGAAGCAGAAAAGTCTTATCAACAAGTAACCCAAGTAGATCCGAATTTTTGGGAAGAACATCAAAACGACTTTGCGATTCAAAGCCAATGGGGAGACGTGTTATTTCATCAAGAGCAATGGGATCAAGCAGCGATCGCATATAAACGTTCAATTCAAGTCAAAGCCCAAGATTTTTGGTGTCATCACAATCTGGGAAAAGCCCTCTATAATCTGGAACAATGGGATGAATCCAGAGAAGCTTTTGAATCCGCAGTAAGCCTCAATAATGAGTGTCATGTATCCTATTACTACTTGGGAGAGCTATACGCTAGAGAGGAAAATTGGGAAAAAGCCGTATCAGCCTACCGTCATACTTTCAATCTGCAACCCGATTTCCCCGATGTTCAAGATAAACTCAGTCACGCCTTCCAACAACAAGCCAAAGTTAATTTAGCTGATGCGAGAAAGTATTATCGGGCTAAAATTGCCGAAAATCCCCAAGATATTACTAGCTACCGCAAAATGCTAGAACTAGCTGGAGATGACCCCGAAATCCATTATGGATTGGGTAAAGCTTTAGTAGAAATTGGCAGAATTCATGAAGGTAGTGTTTCCTTGCATAAAGCGATCGAGCTTAAACCCAATCATACCGAAGCTGCCTTAGTTTTGGGTGAAGTTTTAATGGAGCAAAATCGCTGGTCAGAAGCTATTTCATTGTATCGAAAAGCTTTAGAAACTACCCCTCAAAATGAGCAAATTAATTTAAATTTGGGAGCAGCCTTATTCCGTTGTAGTCAAATAGAGGAAGCAATAGAAGTATATAGCGAAGCGATTAAACTTAACCCCAATAATCATCTTTTCTACTACAGATTAGGAGATACCCTAGCTCATCAAGGTAAAACTGTTGATGCTAGTAACTATTATCGCAAAGCTGTAGAGTTAGAAACTATGAATTCTACTGAAGAAGGAGATAAGTAGTTAAGTTAGTCAAGAAACTAGGTTGTTCGTCAACTGGTTCATTGTTGATGCTCGAAAGGACTTAATGCGATCGCGAGGAACGAAAGAACCCTCGCGTAACTCCTGTTTTTGCAGACCGCAAACTTTTCAGTAAATTGTAGGAAACGGTAAACTAAGAATAAATTATTCCAACTTCTATCTCCAGTTCTACCTACTTATATTTACTGTATTTGCGACAGAATTAATCATCATGAAACCTGAGCAAGATAATGATTTAGATAAATTATTGAGCGATCTAAAATCTGAATACAAAACATCTAATGCAGTCAAGAAAACTCAAAGTCCTGATAATAGATTAAATAGCTTGCTGGAAGAATTCAAATCAGAAATAAAGAGTAGTCAAACTTCCAATCAAGCTAAAAGTGATATTAATAATTATTCTGCAATCAATCAAGATATAGATTCAATTAGAGCTGCTCAAAAAAAACAAAAATCTGATGATAGGGTAAATAATTTACTAGAAGAGTTTAAATCAGAAATAAAGAGTAGTCAAACTTCTAATCAAGCTAATAATGATATTAATAATTATTCTGCAATCAATCAAGATATAGATTCAATTAGAGCAAAATATCAAAACAATAAAGATGACCAAAAGCGACGAGCAGAATTAACTTATAACCAAAATAAACAAGAAATTATTAATCAAGAACAGCAAAAACAACTAAAGCGAAAACAGTTGATTCGACAAGCTGAAAAATGGTTAGAAAACCTTGATCCTACTTCTGATGAAGGAATGTGGTTTAATCAACTTGCCGAATCTTATCCTTCAAAATTAGACGCAGCTATCAATTACTTAGGAACTTTAAATCAGTCTGATTCTTAGATATACTGTTGAGCTATTTCTCCAATTCCATGAGCATTGAATCCATTTCCTATAGCTGCCATTTTCCATTCATCATTATGTCGATAAATTTCTCCTAAAACTAATCCTGTTTTATTTTCATACTCATTTCCAGAAAGTTGATAACGAGCAATTTCTCGATTATTATTCAAATCAACTAATCTCACAAAAGCATTTTGTACTTGAGAAAATTCTTGCTTGCGCTTTTTCGAGTCATAAATATTGACCATAAAAAGTAGCTTAGTAATGTTAGCGGGAACTTGAGACAAATCTACAATGATTTGCTCATCATCTCCTTCCCCCTTTCCAGTTAAATTATCTCCCAAATGAGTAATAGCTCCTGAAGAATGTCTTAAGTTAGCAAAATAAACAATATCTGATTTACTATTTAACTTTTGCTTGTCATTGAGACATATAACAAAAGCATCTAAGTCAAAATCAGGAGAGAAACTACTAAAGAAACCTCCACCTTTTTTGGCTACATCCCATCCTAAACCACACATCACTCTAGTAAGATTAGGAGCTTCTTTTTTTAGGGAAATGCGCTGTCCTTTTTGTAAATTAATGCTCATAGTTTAACTGTGGTAGCGATTTAGCAAAGCTTGTAATCCTCCTTGATAGCCTGAACCTACCGCACTCATACGCCATGTTCCATCCTTGCGATAAAGCTCTGCCATGATGAGAGCAGTTTCTATAGAATAGTCTTCTGCTAGGTCATAACGTAAAATTTCTTGCTTGGTTTTTACATCTACAAGTCTGACAAAAGCATTATCTACTTGTCCAAAATTCTGGCTTCTTTGATCCGCTTCATAAATCGTAACGGTAAAGACGAGTTTCTGAACATCATTGGGTACTTTTGTCAGATTAACTAAAATTACTTCATCATCTCCTTCTCCTGCTCCTGTACGATTATCGCCCATATATTCTACGGAAGCAGATTTATCGGGACTTTTGGGGTTATTGTAAAATACGAAATGCTTCTCTGATAATATTTTGCCATTGCTACCCAACATAAAGACAGAGGCATCTAAATCGAAATCATGACCAGAATCTGTTACATTTACATCCCATCCTAAACCTACTAAAACTGCTTCCAAACCAGGAGCTACTTTTTCTAAGGAAACTCGCTGCCCTTTTGTTAATGAAATAGCCATTTTTTAATTCTTTAAAGTTAGATTTAGACTGCTTACATTATATTGAGAAAGCAAAGTGTTCTTCATCCGTCGATCAGTATTTCTGACAAACTTAAAAGATCGTGGATTATATAAGGAAGTTACAAAGCGGTTAAGGTTTGCACCAATACTGATGTTTAACTTTGGTAACGATTTAGCAAAGCTTGTAATCCCCCTTGATAACCAGAGCCAATAGCACTCATCCGCCATGTCCCATCTTTGCGATAAAGTTCTGCCATGATTAATGCAGTTTCAATAGAATAGTCTTCGGCTAAGTCATAGCGCAAAATTTCGTTTTTAGTCTTAACATCTACAAGTCTCACGTAGGCATTATCTACCTGTCCAAAATTCTGGTTTCTTTGCTCGGCTTCATGAATCGTAACGGTAAAGACGAGTTTTTGAACATCACTTGGTACTTTTGTTAGATTGACTAATACAACTTCATCATCTCCTTCCCCTGCTCCTGTGCGATTATCGCCCATATATTCTACAGAAGCAGATTCATCGGGACTTTTGGGATTGTTGTAAAAGATAAAATGTTTTTCTGACACGATTTTTTCGTTGCTTCCCAACATGAAAATGGAAGCATCTAGATCAAAATCAGTACCTGAGTCTGTTTTATTGATATCCCATCCTAAACCTACTAAAACTGCTTCCAAGCCAGGAGCTACTTTTTCTAGGGAAACTCGCTGTCCTTTTGTTAATGAAATAGCCATTTTTTACTTCTTTAAGACTAGATTTAGACTGTTTATATTATATATAGTAATTTTAGGAATTAGGTAGATAGTCAAATTATTCCAAAACAAAATTTTGACTGATATGTTCTTGTTCTAAATCTATATCAACCCAGTAAAAAATATCACAAAAATTTAGCCAATCGACGGATTTTAGTATTTGAGTTTTATATCCACCTCCCCAAATAGCAAAACTATTTTGTCAATTTGGTAGAGTGATAAAATTGCAATTAGAAAATGTGATCGCGCCAATCTGGTGATTTGGAATTGCGATAATTAATAAAACACAAAAATGCGTCCTTATCATCAATTAATTATCTCTAAATTACCAATATATTTTATAACATTTGTCACCTGGGAACGATTAGAATTAAATACAGCAGCAAGACAAATTGTATTAGGTAGTTGTTTATTTTTTAACGAGCAAAGATATCAAATATATAATGTTGTTATTATATCTGACCATGTTCATTTTTCATACAGCCATTCATTAAAGATAATGGAAATAATAATAATGATGATTGAAACTAGCAATCTAAGATATTATTGATATTATTCAATTCAGCCACCAATTAAGACAGTAGGACAACCTCCAGTAATTTTATTGGGTGGACCCACAGGCTCCAACACTGTATCACCCTGACGACAAGCAGGAAGTCCATTAATTAGCACTGTTGTGCTACCGTCAATGACTACACCTCCGCCATGGGGTGGAATCGGCAAAGGAGTTGTACAGCTATGTATATCCGCTCCA
>JASJDF010000090.1 GCA_030065715.1 Xenococcaceae cyanobacterium MO_188.B19
AATGGCACTCCTATTTTTCTAGCTAGTTTAGCTGCCCAGAATCCATCCGTACCAAAATGACAATGAATTAAACAGGGAGATAAATCTCTCAAATGCTTTAACCATTGGGGATGAAGCACATTGGCTAACCTAAAAGCTTTTTTCCAGAAAACAGAATTTGGAGTAATATCACTTAAAGTAGCTATACGATCATCAGCTATAAAAAGGTCAAGTTCTTGAATTCTTTCAATTCCAGTATAAAAAGCTGTATATTCTGATATATTTTCAGCTTGGGAGATGATAAAAGTTTGAGAGTAGGGAAGCAATTTATCACGATAAATAATTACTGATTTGTTATTATTTACATTTCTATTAGCTCTCATAAATTATTTTTCAACTATTGATTAATCATCTTTGCCTTTCTAACTTACCTAATTTTAGCTTTAATCTTTCCAAATTTCTGACGTAACGTACAAAAAATAAAACTCTAATTACTTGTAGCTTATTTTTAAAATTGTGTAATCTTTGATCTACTAGAATACGTAAAATACTTTTAAGAGGGAAAACATCCATTATAATTTGCTTATAAAAAAGTGAGTATTTATCTGTCCAGCTTAATTTTTTTTTGTCTAGTTTTATTTTTTTTCTGTCTTCAACTCCATCGACTACTCTAATTGTTTTTTGATAAAGTTCTGCAAAAGAAGAACGAGCAGGATGAGAAATGCAAGTATCATCAGCATAAATTAGCTTATAACCAAATTTAGCTACTCTTTCCCCCCAATCTCGATCTCCACTTGATTTAAGTTCACTATTGAAATAACCTACTTTTTCTAGTACATCTTTAAAAGTAAATAGATTTGCTGTAACGCTATAACTCTGTATTTCAATATAAAATTTCTGTTGAAATTCATGAATACTTTCATATAGTTCCACTGCTTTTGGTTGATTGATATCTTTAAAAAATAAGTTTATTTTACCTCCAACTAATCCACAATTTTCATTCTTCAACAGATTAGCTACACCTTTTTGAATCCAGTCTAATTCAGGAAGACAATCAGAATCAGTAAAAGCAATTATTTCTCCCCTGGCTAAAGATATTCCTTTATTGCGAGCAGCATATGAACCTGGGCGATTTTCATCAGTAATTCTAGCTTGAGTATAATTAGAAACAATAGATTCTATGTTTTCTTCTGAACCATTGTCTACTACTATAACCTCGTATCTATTTTGAGGATAAGTTTGATTTTGTAAAAGATGTAAACATTTATTTAATCTCTCAGTATCATTATAGACTGGAATGATAACAGAAACAAAAGGTTTCTCAGGTTGTTGATCCCAAAAATCATTCATAATTTAATATGTATTAAATTTTTTTGGAAATTATTTAATTAATTTCATAGTTTATCTTATAGCCAGATAATTATTAAATATTGAATAATTTATATTTTTAACTGATGTTTACCGATTACATACAAAGGACTAATCAAAGTACATAACAGCAGTTCTAACTGTACAGCAGCTACTATATCGGTGTTGATTATTCTCCAATACTTAATTAGATAAATAATAACTTTACTTATATCATTCAGAATGTATGCAGGTATGACAAAAGGTTTCTGCCAACTTTGATAGTTTAGCATTCGCACATAGTGTCGAGTTAGTCCATTACTACGAAAAAAATTAATTAAATATTTATTTTCAAAACGTGATTTAGAAATAAGATGATTAATTTCCATTTCTGGATTGAACCAAATTTCCCATCCTGCTTGCCAAATGTATGATAACATCTCGATGTCTTCAGCAGTTTGGATAAGTCTAGGTACTTGAGGAACACTTTGTACCCAAGCTTTTTTTCTAATCACAATTCCCGCTCCAGGAGGGAACATTTTTTTATTGGTTTGGATATACTTCTGATTATAACAGTAAGTTTTTGGTCCTTCAATTAGAGCAAAAAAACGAGCTATTTTATTAAAATTTGGGGGTGGTTCTATCTCAAATTGTCCATGAATCTGACCCCCATAGGCACCTGCTTGAGAATGAGATTGACCAAAAATATAGGCTTTTGATACCCAATTAGAGGCAGGCAGGTTATCATCATCAAGAAAACCAATTAAATCTCCCTTTGCTTCTTTAATTGCAGCATACCTAGCAAATGCCCTGCCTTGTCTTGATTCACAGTAGTATTTAAGGGGATATGTTTTATCCCACTTAGATTGATAATTTTTAACAATAGCTACTGTGTTGTCAGTACTATTATTATCAACAACAATTACTTCCCAATTAATATCTTCTGTATCTACTTGTAAAAGCAGTCTATCTAAAACTTTAGGTATTGTCTTAGCACTGTTATAGGTACGAATTGCTACTGTAAAATCCACCATAATTTTGAGATTGGTTCTAATCCTGATCACTGTGAAAGTGTCAGTTGTCTGCTGATGGTAAATCTAATTAACATACTATAGTAATGCTAAATCAAATTGCAGATTTAGCATTAGGGCATCTTTCATTCCCAAGAGAATTGTAATAAGAACAATTCTGATTGATTAACAAAGTATTTACTTTTGAGGAATTATTAAATGAAGATCGATCGCATACCTGTATTGTCAGATAACTATATTTTTTTACTATATGAACTAGAAAATTGTACCGCAGCAGTGGTCGATCCTGCTGTAGCAAAACCAGTATTAAAAAGATTAGAAGAATTAGGATTAGATTTGGTGGCTATTTTTAATACTCACCATCATTCGGATCATGTGGGGGGAAATCGCGAGTTAATCAAGCACTTTCCTAATCTTTGCGTTTATGGAGGTGCAGAGGATCGAGGCAGAATTCCAGGACAACAAGTATTTTTAAAACAAGGGGATACTGTAGAATTTGCGGGAGAAACAGCACAGGTGTTCTTTGTTCCTGGTCATACTCGCGCCCATATAGCTTATTATTTTCCTCCAATTGAGGGAGAAGATGCAGGAAATTTATTTTGTGGAGACACTCTTTTTGCAGGGGGATGCGGTCGCTTATTTGAAGGGACTCCAGCCCAAATGGTTGATTCTTTGGGTAAGTTAAAAGCTTTACCTGACAATACTTTAGTTTGGTGCGCCCATGAATATACTCTGAATAATCTCAAGTTTGCTCTTACGGTAGAAGGAGATAATGGGGATTTACAACAGCGATATGAATCGGTAAAACGAGATCGCGCTATTAAAAAACCCACTGTTCCTTCCTTACTGGGAATAGAAAAGAAAACTAATCCTTTTTTACGCTGGAATGCGCCATCTTTACAAGCAGTTACTAAAATGCAAGAGCCAGCTAGGGTATTTGGACGCTTAAGAGGAATGAAAGATTTGTTTTAGTGTTATTTTTTACAGCAAATGTGTATTTGGATACTAAATAGGGTTTTTTGTCAAGATTTTTTTGTTAAACTAGAGCATATTCGTAATTTTTATTTACATAAAATTGCAAATATTAAATTTTGATGCTTAATTAACTTAAAATAATGGGACTAATTCAAGGAATTCAAATTCGTCCTCTTGAGTCTATTCAAGGGGGAATGGCGGAATTTTATAACCTTCAATCTAGCGATGAAACTATGGTTGTTAAGGTGCCAGCTAATACTATTGACGATTTATTTGTGCATCGTAATCAAACAGATCAATTGTTGGTGGTTAAAGGTAGTTTCGTTTTAGTGATTTTGTATAATCGACAATATCAATACATTCCTCTTAGCACCCATGTGCCTCAAGTGGTCACTATTCCACCAGGAATTCTTCACGGCTCGATTAATCTGAGTGATGAAGATTGTTTGTTGGTCAATGCTCTATTACGTCACGGCGAACCCCATCTTAAAGATTATCAGCCAGTAACAAAACCGCTCCCCTACGATATTAAGCAAGCTCAGTTAAGTTTGCACAATCTTGAAGCAAGAGCCTCCCAATCCCTGGTAAAACGCTAAAAAGATTCTGATGTTTTAATCAATAACAGCTCGTAGTTTCTGACGAAATTCCCCTTTAGGATGTCCTCCTTTGACTTCTCCCAAAATTTTAAAATCTCCTTCGGGAGAGTCGCAAACAATATAAGTGGGCCATCCCATATCTTCTTTTTTGGGATATTGAGTTAAAAGAATTTTGCGATACTTGCGATAAGTCGCTGTATCTTGCATTTTTACATCGATGAATTCCAAATCTAGCTCTTTGGCTACTTTTTGATCATAAAAAGACATTTTGTGGCAAATACCACAATCTTCAGAAGAAAATTTGATAACGGCTCTACTCATAAAATATTTTTTAATAACTCGATTCTCTAATTATTACGGAAATCTTGTTTTTCTTCCTGAAACTATCAATAATTTTAAATTTCAGGAAAAAAGCGATCGCGTGAATCTAAATTAGGTTTATGCGATCGCTTGGGGAAATTGTCTTAAATATTCAATAACTAACGACTATCTCGTTTCTGGCGACGGCGATCGCGCCATTTGATAGCAGAAAGGTAGAGAATTCCTCCACTCACTAATAACATCAGCACTAAAGCAGCCAGAAACAAAGTGTTGATTATATATTCTGTTTGCACAATTAATTTTTTAGAATCCGTTACGACCCCAAACTACCATAGCGATCGACCAACTAAATAAAGCAAGAGTGGCAGCCCAACCTAATGTCAAAATATCCATGTTCTTTAACTTATTTTTTACAATTATCAGTACTTACATCAAACCATAAGTTTGATGCTCGACTACCATTTTATAACGGTTTGAGTTGATTTTGGTAAATTATCTTTCAGTGGCTACTATTGGATAATTGTCTTAAAATAAACTATCGGGAGGCATAAAAAATCTTTGACCACAAAAAATCAGTATTTTCTCGACTTAGACTCAACTATTCTCGATTTTGCCGAGATTAATACCCAAATTAATTATCGAAAAGCCCAAAACTCTCTTAGGAATCTAATTGGTAATCTCGACCTTACTATGCAAGAGCAAGAGGGGTTGGAGTCTGAAATTGACTATCTTTCAGGAATGTTAGATAAACTCGAACAGTCGGTCTTTCAGATTGCCGTTTTTGGTATGGTAGGAAGGGGCAAATCTTCGGTTTTGAATGCTTTAGTAGGAAAGAAGATTTTTGCCACAGGTGCTTTACACGGGGTAACTCGTAGTATCGAGCAAGTAGATTGGGATATTGAACCGAAACAATTACAAAGATTAACCATATCCGAATCGGGAAGTCAGAATAAAATTCAGCTTTTGGATACTCCTGGAATTGATGAAGTCAATGGAGAACAAAGAGAAATCCTAGCTCATAGGTTGGCAACTAAAGTTGATTTAATTCTCTTTGTGGTTTCAGGAGATATTACTCAGGTAGAATATCAAGCCTTGTCTCAATTGCGGGAAGCAGGGAAACCTATGTTATTGGTGTTTAATAAAATCGATCAATATCCTGAAGCGGATCGCAATATTATCTATCAAAAAATTCGTGATGAGCGAGTCAAAGAATTAATTTCTCCTGAAGAAATTATTATGGTTTCTGCTGCGCCAATAGATTTAAAAGCCGTAAAGTCTGTAGATGGGAAAGTAACAGTCAAAAGAGTTCGTGGTAAACCCCAAATCCAAGCTTTAAAACTCAAGATATGGGAATTATTAGAACAAGAAGGCAAATCTTTGATTGCCCTCAATAGTATGCTCTATGCTGACAATATTAATGAACAAATCTTGGAGCGAAAATTAGTGATTCGAGACAATGCAGCTAATGATTTGATCCAAAGAGGTGCAATGATTAAGGCTACTGCTATAGCTTTAAATCCTGTAACAGCAATTGATTTATTTGCGGGTGCGATTATTGATATTGGTTTGATTCTGGCTTTATCCCGTCTCTATGGCATTGGTATGGATCATCAAGGTGCAGTGGCACTGTTAAAAAAAATTGCCCTAAGTATGGGGGGAATTGGTGCTAGTGAATTGTTAGCAACTCTGGGATTGAGTTCTGTTAAAGGTTTACTAGGCGTAGCTATTCCTGTGTCAGGGGGATTAAGTTTAGCTCCTTACTTGTCTGTCGCGATCGCTCAAGGTAGTGTCGGGGGAGTTTCTTCCTACGCCATTGGACAAATTACCAAAACCTATTTAGCCAATGGTGCATCTTGGGGTGAAAAATCTCCCAAAACAGTGGTTCGAGATATTTTAAACTCTTTGGATGAAAAATCAATCCTCAATCGGATTAAGTCTGAATTGCAAGCAAAATTAATTAATTAGAATTATTTCCTCTGGTCAAGTTAATTTTAATATTTACAAATAAAATTAATCTGCTATGATATAATACTGTGACCTTGGAGAGGTGGCTGAGTGGTTGAAAGCGGCTCCCTGCTAAGGAGTTATGGGGGTTAAACTCCATCGGGGGTTCGAATCCCCCCCTCTCCGTAATAATTCTTCGCCTTATAATCAGGGGGTTTTCGAGCCACCGATAAACTCTAACCCCATAACTCTTACTCAAATATTCTCCAAATTTTCTCCAATAATCCATTATTCCCATACACATAAACGGGTAGTAAATGGGGTTTATCAAATCTTCATGAGTGAGTAAAAAATTTGTAAAGATGCGATCGCGACTTAGGAGCGAACCTCTCGCATACAAAAAATCTAGACTTTTTTACAATACTTTGGCAATCCTGTCAACCCAATAATTCAAAATTTTTTTTATCTATCTCCAATAAAAAAGTCCCGCCCAACACGAGACTTGAGTAAATTTGTCAAATAGGGGAATTTTACCTTTTTAAGTCAAACCGTATTTTTGTTAAGAGGTTCAACAATCGCGATCGCTTTTTGCCAAACATCATCAATATAATTATTCATCTCCTTCAACCCAACCATATAGTAGGTTAATTTTCCTTCAACCCTTTTCCTTACCTTGGTTAAACCCTCAGATTTAAGAAGATAGGTTACTTGCTGTTGTAATCCTTGATGAGTAGGGTCTAAGTTTAGATACTGCAAAATATCCTTAGTAGTGATAATTGACTCAGAATCTAAACACCTACGAACATACATATCTATTACCGACTTCTCATAATCGTTAAGCTTTTTCTTCTTACAAGTATCCTTAGATTCTTTTGGCTTATTTTTATTCTCTATCTTAGTTAACCTACGGTCTAAGTTTTCCATGAACTTCTCGATATCTTGTAGGTCAATTTTCAAGTCGTTTAAGTCTAATGCTACTGAGAGATTATTCATTGATGATTCATTATGTCCGATATAAGATGCGATCGCATTTCCTGTATTGCCATCAACGATAGCAACTGTTGCTGGTTTATCTAAACCCATTGCTACGCCAAGAATGATATTTGGCTTGCCTTGATAGAGTTGACGAGAAGGACGAGGAAAAGAGTTGTGTAATTTGGCTAATGTAGCGTGTTTCTTTTGAACAAAGGCTTGCTGATTTGCATTTAACTCGCCTTTCTCCTTCATATTGTCGATAGTTTTAAGCAGTTTAGCCTCTTTTTCTTTCCTAGCTAATTGTGTGCCTTCTGCCGACCAAAATCTAGTATCTACGGTGCAATATAAAACTAAACGATTGGCGTTCCACGGTTCGCCTTTATCTTTATCTTTATCTTTATCTTTATCTTTTTTCCAGGCTAGTTTTGCTGATCGCAAAGTAAATAAACCGCTAGAATGACTATCTTTTCCTTCTTTCTTAATTTTTTGGTCTTCTAGAAAGCGTTGAAACCAGTGTAGCTTTTGGCGATCACGCAGTGCCTGCCTTCGGCAGACCGCAATATATTTGAAATGTATGTTCACTTAAACCATTAAAGCGAACGCACAATCTACCTTTTTCGTTTTTGTGCCACTTTAAATCTTCATTGGTTTCAAAGGTAATGGGGAAAGGTAAAGACTTGGGTTTTGTTAAAAGTACATCTTGCCAAGAACGAGCTTCTCGATTATTTTCTGGAACTGTAGTTGCAGCAGTAATGAGAGTTTCTAGCCATTGCTTCCCTGTTAAATCTCTTCCATGAGGACGACTACCTTCTATTTACTCTTTTAGTCTTTCAATTTTGATGGCTACTTTACGGCGACGTTGGGCAAATTTTTTGCTGTTCTCTGGTTTGTCAGATTTGGGTAGTTTACTACCGTTTTTGAGCAAATAACAAATCGCCGAACGAACTAATATATCATCTGTCTCATCGTATAAATCAAAGAGAAGTGTTGACTTTTCTAGTATTTTTTTCTTCTTTGATTGTTTAAGTACCGATAATTCATTACGAGAGTGGTAATCGGGTCCAGCTAACGCCAAAATATCATTTTTGAGCCAGTCTAACAGGATAGCTATGTCTTGAAACAGTTGTTGGGCTTTTTGTTCAGCCAACCGTGCTACAGTTAGCTTTTTTGACCAACGATTTCCTTGTCCTTTCTTCTTGGCTTTGCTCATCTTCGCTTCGAGTTTTTCCCGATGGCTGGTCTTAGCTTTAGCTCTTCGCTGTAAATAGTTTTCTAAGCTTAGACGCACTTAGTTAGCTTATAATCTAGGGAGAAAAAAAAGAGTACTCAGGAAATGCCAACTAAGAATTTTCTTTCTTCAGACGAGAAAAAGTATTTACAACAGGCTTTAAAAACAGAAATCAGACCAGAGGTTAGAGAAAGAATTTTAATATTTCTCTTAGAAAATGATGGTAAAAATTATCAAGAGATAGCAGAATTTTTAGGATGTTCACCTAGAACAGTAGCTTACTGGGCGGTACATGGGAGTCCAAATAATTTAGAGACATTACAAGATAAGAGAGTTAAAGGAAATAATCGAAAAGCTACTGATAAATACATAAATCTATTATTAGAAACTGTAGATAAAAATCCCAAAGAATTAGGATATGAATTTGGTAGATGGACAGGGAAAAGATTGTCAGAGCATTTAGAAAAAACAACTGGAATTAAATTAAGTAAATCTCAAATAGTGAGGATATTAAAAAGAAAAAAGTATGTTTACATATGGGCAAAATACAGTTTAGAAGATAAACAAAACTCAGAAAAAAGAGAAGTATTCAAAGAAAAATTAGATGAATATATGAGAATAGCGAAAGAAAAGCCAAGTCATTTACAGATATGGTTTTGGGATGAATGTGGATTTAGTTTGAGAACCATAAGAAGAAGATGTTGGACGGGTAAAGGAAAAAGAAAAAAAGTCCAAGGTAAACGAAGACGAGGAAGAGTAAATATAATGGGAGGACTAAGATATTCAGATAAAAAAAGAATCTGCTTTATGATTAAAAAAGGTGATTCATTAACTTTCTATGAACAGTTAGCAAGGTTAAATAAATCAATCAAAGAAGAATGGATAGCTGGGGGAAATAGAGCTGAAGATTTTGAAAAAAAAGGACCAAAAATACTGATTATATTGGATAATGCTAGCTTTCATATGCGAAGCGGTTATCCGAAGGTGTATCCTTTAGGAATCCTTTAGGATAAAAAGAAAGAAATCTTAACAGAGATAGAAAAGAATTTACCAAATATTATATTGGAATTTTTGCCAGCCTATAGTCCAGATTATAACTTAATTGAATTAGTTTGGCATTCGGCAAAAGAATATATTGCACATAGGGAATTTGAAAATAAAGAAGAATTGGCACAAGTAGTTAATAATCTTTTGAATGAAGGAGGATTAACTATTAATTGGAGTAAAAGATTCAAAAATAAAGGTGATTTAGTAAGTGTAATGTAGCTGCGTTTAAGCTTAACCCTCTTCTGTCAGACTCCGAAAACTTTTAAAATTTGTGATTCCTGTAACTCTTATATAGTAAGAGATTTCCATGTTATTTAGTAATAAAAATTCCTCCAGCCCAATAAATCGACAAAATTGTTCCAAGTGTGAAATTTCACACTTGGAACTGCTTGTTATTTATAGCTTTGAAGAATTCAGCATCTGTTTTTACTATTAGTAAATATCGGAAAGTGACAGAAGAGGGATAATTTGTTGATTAGTATTCTCAAATCACCAACGCCCTCTTTTTTAGCTGAAAATCTAAAGAATTAAATTCGTAACTCTGGAGAGAAACAATTGATTTTTTAGGAGGTTGATGAGATCTAAAGGAATGGCAAAAATCAAAAGTCAGGAAAATTGTTTTAGGCTTAATCAGCAAATTCAATTCTGTTTCCAGTTTCAGCAGTGAACAGATGAAATTTATTTGAATCTAGAGTTATTTTTAGATAATCTCCTGGTTTTCCTGACCAATTAGCATCAGCAAAAAAGTCTATAGTAGTGAGGGAGTCAGAAAGTTGACCTTTGATTAGAATTTCTTTTCCTAAAGGTTCAACAGTTATAACTTCAACTGTGAGATATGTTTGTAAATCTCCATTAGTATCTGAGTTGCTAATTGAAATATGTTCGGGACGAATTCCTAAATCAAAATGTTCTCCTGATGTGGGTTGCAATTGCTGTTGTAGTTGAGAAGGAATAGCTATTGTTTGCTGATAGGTGATAAATTTATAGTCGCTATAAGTTACAGGGATTATATTCATCGGTGGACTACCCAAAAAACTGGCAACCATGCGATTTGCTGGATTTTGATAAATGGCTTGGGGTGTACCAATTTGTTGAATTCTGCCATCTTTTAAAACTACAATTTTATCTGCCAGGGTCATGGCTTCTACTTGATCGTGGGTGACATAAATAGTAGTAATAGCCACACGATTTTGTAATTGTTTTAATTCTGCTCTAGTATCGTCTCGTAATTGAGCATCTAAGTTAGATAAAGGTTCGTCTAGTAAAAAAACTTTGGGTTCCCGTGCGATCGCTCGTCCTAATGCGACTCTTTGTTGTTGTCCCCCAGAAAGCTGTTTGGGTTTGCGTTTTAGGAGATGTTCAATATTTAGCGATCGCGCTACTTCTTGAACCCGACGCTGAATCAAAGCTCGATCTGCCTGACGCATTTTTAAGCCAAATGCCAAATTTTCCGCCACACTCATGTGAGGATAGAGAGCATAGTTTTGAAATACCATAGCAATGTCTCTCTGACGCGCAGGGATATTATTAACTAATTGGTCATCTATATATAATTTACCCCTAGTAGCAGTTTCTAAACCCGCGATCGTTCTCAGAATTGTGGATTTTCCGCATCCAGAAGGACCTACTAATACCCAAAACTCTCCATCAGGAACATCAAAAGTAATGTTTTCAATTGCTGCAACATTGCCATAGATGCGGTTAATATCCTGTAAACTGACTTTTGCCATAGCAATAAAAATAAAAATCTATTTTTTTAGATAGATGCCAAATGTATTTACTTTTGCTAAGTTGAGTAGCAAAAGTAATAAACTAAACCCTATTCAAATCAAAAGATACCATAACTAGAAACTAGGGCGTGTCAACACAGTGGTTGGATATGCTGGGCAAACCCCAAAATCTCCGCCATCATTACATTATCTAAGCAAACTAAAGACTTATATTATCTATTACCATGAGGAATTTTTCTCAAATTCAACAAAATATTTATGACCTAATCGTTATTGGTGGAGGGATTAATGGTGCAGGAGTTGCCAGAGACGCAGCTACAAGAGGTTTAAAAACGATTTTAATTGAAAAAGGAGACTTTGCTAGTGGTAGTTCTAGTTGGTCAACTCGCCTTATTCACGGCGGATTACGTTATTTAGAATATTTGGAATTCCCCCTAGTTAGAGAATCTTTAAAAGAAAGGGAAGTTTTATTACGTAATGCACCTCATTTAGTTAGTCCTTTATTACTAACTATTCCTATATATAGAGACCGTTCTCGTCCCTATTGGAAGATTTGGGCTGGGATGATCTTGTATGATGTTTTTAGCTTCGATAAAACTCTACCTCTCCATCGGATGTTATCGAAAGTCCCATTTCAAAAGTTATTCCCCTATCTAGATTCGGAGAATTTAGTAGGAGGAGCCCAATATTATGATGGTCAAGTAACCTTAGCTGAAAGATTGTGCTTAGAAAATATTATTGCAGCCCAAGAAGCAGGAGCAACAGTCTTAAACTATGTAGAAGTCACTAACTTAGAAATTGCAGATAATCGCATCACTAATCTTGCTTGCAAAGACAAATTAACAGAAGAAATTTTTACTGTTACAGGAAACCAAGATACTGTAATCATTAACACGTCGGGTCCTTGGGTTGATGAAATCTGTCAACTAGGACATAGCCAAAACCAGAGTCAGCCTATTGGTAAGACTAAAAAAATGGGTGGTACCAAAGGTAGTCATATTATAGTTAAGCCTTTTCCTGGTGCACCTAAAACCAGCAGTTTGTATGTAGAAGCAAAATCTGATGGTCGTCCTTTCTTTATCATTCCCTGGCAAGAAATGTATCTCATTGGCACAACAGATTTACCATTTAAAGGGGATTTAGACCGTGTTAAAGCAGATAATGACGAAATAGATTATCTACTAACAGAAACTAACAACATTATTTCCACAGCTAATTTATCAAGAGAAGATATTATCTTTACCTACTCTGGAGTGCGTCCCCTTCCCAATTCCGAAGGGAAAAAACCAGGAAGTATCACTCGCAAACATATTCTCTACGATCACACAAAAGAAGGGGTAAATAACTTAATCTCTCTTATTGGGGGAAAACTCACCACCTATCGCAATGTGGGAGAAGAAATGATTGATGCAGTATTGAAAAACATGGGAAAACCCCATAAACCCTGTATTACTGATAAAATTCCCCTACCAGGTTGTATTCTGCCAAATGATCCCAGAATTGACCAAGCTATTAAAGATTATCAAAATATAGTTTCTTCTAGTACTATTAATTATCTGTTCTCTGTTTATGGTGCTAGGGCTTTAGAAGTATTAAACTTAACTAAAGAACATCCCGAATTAGGCGAAAAAATTACTCCTGACTTTTCTGATATTAAAGCCCAAATAGTCTATGCAGTACAAGCAGAATTTGCCCAAAACTTTACTGATATTTTGCGCCGTCGCACCACTTTAGCCATGCAAGGTAACTACGGTTTAGACTTATTTCCAGTTGTTTCAGAAACTCTTATTAAATATTGTAATTGGAATTCGGAAAAATGCGATCGCGCTTGGCAAGAATATCGTACTTACATAGAAGAAAATTGCCTTCCCGATTACTTAATGAAATCAGATAAATCTCTAGTCTAAGGCAAAGTTCTACAATCAGGATGGGTAATTCGGGAATTTTGCACGATAGTTTCGGGTGCATCTGCTACTAGCCAGACACTACCATCAGCAGTAGTTACCCAACCTTGAGACTGCTGAATTACTGGGTAATTAGTTTTTGATGTTTCATTTTTAGAGCGTTGACGCACCCCTACCAAACCATCATGACTAACTTCTAGATCATCACGACTTGCCCATCCCACAACATGATTTACATTGCCCAAAGACTCTTCTGAAGTAGGAGTTAAACCACCACGCCCTGTAATAGTAAAAGAGCTACCTTTTGCTATCTTGTCGTCTTCAAATTTACAGAGGTTTTGAGCTAAGATAGTTTCTGCATCAATGGGAACATCAGGTAATTCGATAATCCCAGAGGTACGATCAACATCAGGACTGTTGATTGTAATCGTCCCGTCAATATCTAGCTCTGAATCTGCGGTAATTTCACTATCTGGCTCTTGAAAAAGCCGTTGTGTCTTAATTGTAATATTTCCGCCTCTACCTTCTACTGCATTGGCTGTAATATTGCTCTTGTCTAGTAAAGCAATTCCATCTGAGTTAATAGTAATATCGCCTCCTGTAGCTTCTTTTTCCGCGTTGGTAGTAATTTTGCTGTTGCGGAGTAAGAGGGTTTCTAAATTATTGAGGTTAATATTACCTTCGTTCCCTGCTTTAGTTTCGGCAGTGAGAATA
>JASJDF010000091.1 GCA_030065715.1 Xenococcaceae cyanobacterium MO_188.B19
CAGAAACTTCACCTGTATTTCTTTATGGCTTCTTCCGTCGGGATTATGGTGCAGCAGGATTATTTGATATTCAACAACAAGGGCTACTTACTGGCAATCAATTGGTAGTAGCAGCGATTGTTTTAACTCTATTCTTACCCTGCATTGCTCAGTTACAAATGATGATTAAGGAGCGAGGTATCAAAACTACCATCGCAATGGTGTTATTTATTGTTCCTTTCGCTTTCTTAATAGGATACTCTGTCAACCTTGGTTTAACTTTACTAGGAGTAAATTTATGAATGCTTTATCAACAGTAACAATCGGTCAATCTCAAACCGTAGTTCATTTAGAAACTGACGAACACAACGTCATGGGAAAATTGATGGCATTGGGCATTATACCTGGTAGTGACTTGATCTTAGAGCAGCGTTTCCCCTCTTACATTATCAAAGTGGGACATACCCGTACAGCCTTAGACGCAAAAACGGCAGCCAGTATTTTTGTTGAATAGATTAATTTTTACCGAGTAACAAAAGACTATTAATAAGTCTTCTTAAATTTTTGTTGTCCAAAACCGATTTTTGCTTAATCTATAGGAATAATAGGAGTAAGTTACAATTATGGTAGCAACAACTTCAACGAGTAATCTGAGCCATCTTTCTCCAGAGGATGCCACCTCCCAACTTGGGGGATTTTTGAAAGAACATGGAGAGATCGAGATGATTCTCCCCGTAGCGATTGGCGTATTCGTCACTAGTCAATTTAAACTGCGAGGAGGAAACGCCTTACTAATCAACTTATTGGTGGCAAGTTTAGCTCGTCAAATCTTTACCCAACTTAAACAAGAACAATCTCCAGCAGTAACTGAGAGTTCGACTGGAGAAGAGGTAGAAGGAGCAGAGACTGATCTCCAAGGTTACGCAATTGCTCATGCTGTGCCTGGAAGAGTGCGTTTGCGTATGCCCCAGCTAGCAATTGATGCTGATTTTGCCCATCGTTTACAACAGGCTTTGAGGGCAGATGAATATGTTAAGCAGGTTCGAGTTAATCGCGCAGCAGCTTCCATCGCGATTAATTATGACAATTACGGACTATCTGATTGGGACTTGGGGCTGCGTTTGATGAATATTATCAATACTGTTCGAGAAGAAAATCAGGTTTCTGTGTGAGTGGTTAGTTGTTAGTCATTGGTCATTGGTCATTAGTCATTGGTTACAAAAAACAAAGGATAAAGTATTTGAGCAATTCCCTATCCATAAATGACACCAAAAGTATTGAGGCTGATCGCTCTATACCTTTTTTGGTTCACCATATTCCAGGTAGAGTGAGATTTCGTATCTACCGATTAAAAGATGACTCGGACTATGCAGCCAATCTCCAACAATTCTTATTAGCTCAACCTGGGATTAGTGATGTCAGGATTAATCCTTATGCAGCTTCCATCACGATTAATTATCCTTACCAGAATTCTGCCCTGGCAAAAATTGCCTCTAGTTTAACAAAGTTAATTAAACAAGCATTAATTCAACAAGCAGACAATTATAGTAGTAGGGTGGGTAATGCCCAACCTACAAAAGATGAAAATTGGTCAAGTCTCTCTTTACCTGTCTTTACCACTATTATGAGTTGGTTGAGTAATCAAAGGGGATTAGTTTGGTTAAGACCGATCGCCCTGACCAGCCTAGTAATGGTAACTTTACCGATAATAAAACGAGCTAGTCAAAGTGTTTTTGGCGATCGCAAAATCAATATTGATTGCTTAGATTTACTGGCAGTGAGTTTGAGTTACGGACAGGGAAAACTAGTGACTCCTGCCCTAGTAATTACGCTGCACGAATTAGGGGATATTATACGCGATCGCACTGCTCGTTCGACAGAAACCCAGACAGCCGATCTCATGGATGCCATCGGACATTTTGCTTGGGTATTACGAGAAGGAAAACCCATACAAATAAAGAGCGATCTTGTAGAAGTAGGAGAAATAGTAATTGTCTATCCTGGGGAACAAATTCCTGTAGATGGAGAAATTCTTAAAGGTCAAGCGACAGTCGATCAACAGCAACTAACCGGAGAGTCAATGCCTATCGTTGCCCAAGTCGGAACCATAGTTTACGCTTCGACTCTAGTTCGTTCTGGGCAAATTTATATTCGTGCCGACAGAATAGGAACCCAGACTCGTGCTGCTGCCAGTTTGGAACTCCTGCAAAATGCACCAGTACATGATACCCGCATGGCAAACTATGCAGCCCAATTAGCAGATAAGTTAATCTTACCTTCTTTCGGTTTAGCTAGTGTTGTCTTAGCTATTACTAGAGAACCAGCTAGAGCAGCCTCGATCCTTACCCTAGATTTTGTTACAGGTATCCGCGTTTCTATGCCTACGGCATTTTTGGGGGCTTTAAACCACAATACGCGCCACGGTATTTTGGTACGCAGTGGACGAACCATCGAACAATTAGCAGAAGTAGATACAGTCGTCTTTGATAAAACAGGAACTCTAACCCAAGGACAACTAACTGTGGTGGGTATTCAAACCATACCAGGCAGAATGTCAGCGGGACAGGTGTTAACTCTAGCTGCTGCTGCGGAACAGAGGATCGCTCATCCTGTAGCAGAGGCAATTACCAATTATGCCCAAAACCAGAATTTAAATATTCCTCGTCGCCAAGAATGGAACTATGAAGTTGGTTTAGGTCTGCGCGCTATTATAGAAAACAAAGAAGTTTTAGTTGGTAGCGATCGCTTTTTAGCAGGTGAGGGAATCAGTTTAAAATGTCTAGAAAATAAAGTTTCTCCCTTACGTCACACTTGTGATATCCAACAAAAATCTGCTGCTTCAGAATGGCTATCCTTAATCTACGTTGCCTGTGATGGGGAATTGCAAGGAGTAATTCAATATGCCGATCCTCTGCGTCCAGAAAGCCCTGCTTTGATCCGATCTCTCCAAGCTTCAGGTAGAGAGATTCATTTATTGACGGGAGATAACCAGCAAAGAGCTAGAATAGTGGCAGAAGAGTTAAATATTCCTCTGGCTCAAGTCCACGCCCAAGCTTTTCCCGAACAAAAAGCTGCGATCGTTCGTGATTTGGCACTAGCAGGGAAAACTGTCGCCTTCGTTGGAGATGGCTTAAATGATTCGGTAGCCCTAGCTTATGCAGATGTCTCCATATCTTTTGCCAATGGTTCGGATATTGCTAGGGAAATAGCTGATGTGGTGCTAATGAATGATGATCTCGCTACCTTAACTGAAGCTCTCAATATCGCCCACGAAACTAAGAAACTGATTGAGCAAAATACGCTACTGGTAGTTGCTCCCAATTTAATGGCTTTAGGTTTAGCTTCTACAGTGGGATTAAATCCCCTCATCGCTACAGTAGTTCACAACGGTTCCGCGATCGCTGCTGGACTAAACAGTCTTCGTCCTCTGGTACAACATCAGTTGGAAGAACGCAATTACTGGTTTTTCCAGTAACCCTAGAGTAAAAATCAATCAATTTCAGGAGAAACTAAGAATATGTCACATATGCAACCATTAAGAACCTCTGTCCTTAAACAAGTTAGACATACTTACACAGATCACCCTGTTAAAACTCTAGCCATGGGTATGGGACTTGCCATTTTAGCCCCCGCAGTAATTCCTCTAGTTAAACCCTTGGCTAAAGCAGCAATCAAAACTAGTGTCAGTTTCTATGAAAAAACCAAAGGGGCGATCGCTGAAACAGGGGAAGTAATCGGTGATATTGTCGCCGAAGCTAAAGCCGAAGTAGCAGCCGAACAAGCCAAAAAAGTAGGGGTAGCAGCAAGTTTAATCGCTACACCTAATAACCACCAAGATAGTCAAGTCAAGACAACTAATTAGTTAATTGTTTGGAGCTAGGGTGATAATCATTCTGTTGACTGGCAATGGCTGCTTGTTGCCAAATTTTGGTTAATTCCGTGGTGGAAGAGTTAACTGGTAATACCGTACTTTCTGGATCAAGAGATAAACTATTCTTAATCGCTGACTTAATAAGGGGTCTGCCTAATTTAGTTACCGCAGGGACAAGGAGGGAGCTTACTGCGATTGCACTTAACCCTGCCAATGCCAACGGATGACCTCCATGACCATCTTCGATGATTTCTTTCAGGTGAAACGAAAGTACGGACTTATCCCAATGAATTAATGACATAATATTTTTCCTTAATAGGGATCTAGATTAGGAATTAAAGTACTACTTACTTGAATTGCAGTTTAAGATTAAGGTATCTAGACTAATGATAATAAATTTCAATTAATTGTCAAGATTTTGAGAAAGAAACTTAAAAAGACAATTTTTTTGAGTTGATTGAATTGTTTAATTTTGACTGGCAAGTTGTAGAAATTCTGATTGAATCCAGTAATCAACTTTAATATCTCCTAAAGTTTGTAAATGAGGAATTGCTTGAAGTTGAGTAATATGTTCTTCTATCCAGTCAGGGCGAATTTTTCTATCATTAATAAATAAGCTTGATGTTGCTGAGTCATAGTTAGAGCTTAGAATACTAGCAAAAATCTGTGGTTTTATCTTTGTCCATTTACTAATTAATGAAAATGCGGAAGGTGTATTTTTGAGCCAATATTGAGCAGCAAATAAAGCTTGAAGATAACTAACTATGATTTCAGGATACTGTTGAGCAAAGGATTGTGAAACTACTACACCATAAAAACCTGGTAGTTGAGTAAAATTATTATTAGCTAAATATTTAAAATTTCCGCGATCGCTGGCTAATTGATGAAAAGGTGAAAAATAGGCGTATCCTGCTGCTAGTTTGGAATTAGTGGGAGTTTTAAGTTGAGAATTTTTGAGGGGAAAAAGTTGTACTTCAGAGAGTAAATCCAGATGAGATAGAGTTCTTAAAAGCATTCCATGAGCAGAAGAGCCGAAAGGAAGTGCTACGGTTTTGCCTCGCAAATCTTCAATGGTTTCTAGTTCTGAGGTTTGGGGAACTATTACTGCATTACCTCCCCCATGAGGATTAATGGAGACAAAGCTCACTAATTGGGTATGGGATGAATCAGAATTATCTTGAGGAATGGCACTTTGTAGTAAGGGATAATCCCCTAAAATACCTATATCTAAAGACTGATTTTGTAAAGCTTCAGCAATGGGCATCCCTGATAAGAAATTATGCCATTGAATATTATACTTAACTCGTTCGTAACGTCCTCTGCAAGGTAAAAACTGTTCTAGCAATCTTAAACGTTGTATGATCAATCCTGCGGTAATGGTGGGAATTGTACTGTTTTGCACACCAAGATTGATCGTTATAGTTTCTTCTAAATTGTGATCGATAAAGGTTGGAGATTGAGGAATGTTAACAGGAGGAAATAGAGCGAGAAATTTTTGAATAGCAGTTGTATTGCTACTAGCAGTTTTTGTAGTTTGGCAGACATATATACTTCCTGGTAGGGCAAATTCTTGGAGAGTAATCGAGGTTAAGATCTGAGAATCTAACTCTGTTTGTAATTCTAGATTGGAAGCAAAGCCGATATAATCACCTTCAGTAAGATAGGTTCGCATCAAACCAAGAGTTTCTACAGTTTCGATATGAGAAAAATTTGCTAATTTTAAATTCAATTCCCCTAGGCGAGATTCAAATATTTGACGACTAGCAAAGTTATTGCTCAATAATAGTAGGGGTTTTTGTTTGATTTCTGCTAGAGTTTGCCAATTTTTCCTGGCTAGAGGTGAACTTGAACTGACGAATAAACTGTATTGAATTCCTGCTATTTGTTGCTGTTGAATTTTTGAGGAATGATTGAAGGGGATTTCCGAAAAAGCCAGATCGATTTTATTTTTTTCTATAGCTTTTTCTAGTAAAATATTATTATCAAAAACTTCTAGTTTTATTTTGAATTGAGGATATTTTTTTTGATATCGATAAATAAACTTTGGTAGCCAGTTTTGAGCTAATCCTAAAGAAGCACCAATAGTTACCTGGTTTAAATTATCTTGTTTGAATTTTTCAATTTTATAACTAATTTCAGTTTCTAAGGCAACTATTTTTTTAGCTTCTTCAACTAAATATTGACCAATTTTAGTTAACTGTATTTGTCTGCCTAGGCGATGAAAAAGAGAACATTTTAAATCAGATTCTAAAGATTTAATTTTAGCACTAACTGCTGGTTGGGTCAGATTTAAAGATTCAGCAGCTTCAGTAAAATTTAAACAACGGGCAACTTCTAGAAATACCTTTAATTGATAAATTTCCATAGAGCAAAGATTACTAAATTGTTTATCGAAAAAATTTATGAATCCATATAAAACTTTGATGAATAATTCTTGTTATTTGCGTGACAATTTAATTTAGGGAAGCAGTTTAAACATTATTTCTCGGTTTTATAAACAAATTTAAAGCTGAAAGCTAACAACATCTAAAAATACTAACCTCAGTTACCAACGGAGAACAGTACATGACGAACACTCAACAGCTTAAGACAGATGTTTTAGTAGTCGGTGGTGGTACTGCTGGGACAATGGCAGCAATTAAAGCCAAACAAGCCAATCCCGAAGCAGAAGTTTTAATTTTAGAAAAAGCCAATATTAGGCGCAGTGGCGCGATCGCAATGGGGATGGATGGAGTTAATACTGCTGTAATTCCTGGCAATTCTACCCCAGAACAATATGTGCGCGAGATTACCATTGCTAATGATGGCATCTTGAACCAGAAAGCAGTTTATCAAACTGGCAAACTAGGCTATGAAGTCATTCAAGAATTAGATAGTTGGGGGGTTAAATTTCAAAAGGATACCTATGGCAACTATGACTTAAAACAAGTCCATCGGGTGGGTAAATATGTCCTACCAATGCCTGAAGGGAAAGATTTAAAAAAGATTCTCACCCGTCAGGTAAAACGCCATAAAGCCAAAGTTACCAACCGTGTCATGGCAACTAGGGTTATGGTTAAAGATGGTAGAGCAATTGGTGCAGTGGGTTTTGATGTGCGTAATGGTGATTTTGTCGTCATTCAAGCCAAAGCAGTAATTCTTTGTACGGGAGCTTGTGGCAGACTAGGCTTGCCAGAATCGGGTTATCTGTACGGTACTTATGAAAATCCTACCAATGCAGGTGATGGTTACTCCATGGCATATCATGCAGGGGCGGAATTAACCAATATTGAATGTTTCCAAATCAATCCTTTAATCAAAGATTATAATGGTCCTGCTTGTGCCTATGTTGCCAGTCCTTTCGGGGCATATACCGCTAATGCAGAAGGACACCGCTTTGTCAGTTGTGACTATTGGAGTGGTCAAATGATGCTAGAGATTTGGAAGGAATTAAACTCTGGTAAAGGACCAATCCAACTGAAGATGACTCACTTAGATGAAGATACTATTTCTGAAATTGAGTCTATCTTATGGTCTAACGAACGTCCTAGTCGGGAAAGATTCCATGAAAGCCGAGGGGAAAACTATCGCACCCACGGAGTAGAAATGCATATTTCCGAAATTGGCTTATGTAGTGGACATAGTGCTTCGGGAGTCTGGGTTAATGAAAAAGGGGAAACTACCGTACCAGGATTGTATGCTGCGGGAGATATGGCTTCTGTTCCCCATAACTATATGATTGGGGCATTTGTCTTTGGTCGTCTGGCTGGCACTAATGCTATAGAATATGTGCGGGATGTAGAACATCTAGAACCCGACATAGATTGGTTAGCAGCAGAAAAAGCACGCATCTATAAACCGATGCAAAATCCCGATGGAATTCCCCATACCCAGGTTGAATATAAACTGCGTCGTATTGTTAATGACTATCTTCAGCCTCCGAAAAACACTTACAAGATGGATATTGCTCTGAATAAATTCATTAATTATCACGACACCTTGGACTTAATGGGGGCAAAAGATCCTCACGAACTGATGCGTTGTATGGAAGTTCACTTCATCCGCGATTGTGCAGAAATGGCAGCTAGGGCTTCTTTGTATCGTAAAGAAAGTCGTTGGGGTTTGTATCACTATCGCATCGACTATCCAGAAAAAAATAATCAAGAGTGGTTCTGTCACGTCAATTTAAAGAAAGAAGATAATAATATGACTCTCTTCAAACGTCCCGTCGAACCCTATATCGTAGATGTCAATCTGGAAAAAGAAGTTTATGACGTGAAAGTTACCAGCAAGTAATAAACTTTTTGCCAAAATAATCTTCGTATTAGTTTTTTGTCCTTTGTTCTTCGTCATTTGTCGAAAAAGTAAAGGAATTAGGGACTTATGCAAAAGCTCTAATGAGTAATAACCAATAACAACTAGCAAAACTATGGCTCTAACTACTCAGCGTGTTGATGTTCCCGTAATCGTGGATGAATCTAAATGTTTGGAAAAGTGTAATGCTTGTATTGAAGTTTGTCCTTTAGATGTTTTAGTTAAGAATCCAGAAACGGGTAAGGCGTATATGAAATACGACGAATGTTGGTTTTGTTTACCCTGTGAGAAGGAATGTCCCACCAACGCGATTACTGTACAAATTCCTTTTTTATTACGTTAAGTAGGGTGGGCATTGCACTAAAGTATATCCGAAGGTGTTATCCGAAGGTGTACCCTTTAGGGATCCTTTAGGACTTCCTTCGGTCGCCCACCCTACCCTTCGTTACCAATTAAAACAACCTAAATGGTCAATCTCAAATGATAAATATGTATGACGATATAGATGATGAATTAAAGCCTTGGGTGGAAATGCTCCAATCGACCACAGTAGAAGACCGCTTGGTAGCAGTTAAAACCCTACAACATATAGGAGATGAAAGCGCGATCGCGCCATTAATCCAAGCACTAAAAGATGAAGATACTAACGTCCAAAAAATCGCTATCACAGCTATTTGGGAGCTAACTAACCCCATTGCAGTAAAACCTTTAATGGCTTGTTTGCGATCGCCAGATCCAGAAGTGAGAGAGGAAGCCTTATCGGCTTTAAAAGAGTTAATCGCCCCTGACGATCTATTGATGCTTCTGGATGCGATTCAAGAAGATAATTTTTATATGCAGCTTAATGTCTTAATTTTGCTGCGAAAAATTCACGATGCTCAAGCCTTACCCTATGTAATACCGTTTTTTGAGTCAGAAAAAGCCGAATTACGAGAAGCAGCTATTACCACCCTGCGCTATCTTAATCAAGTCGAAACTTGTCCCCCTGCATTAGCTCTGATTGACGATGAAGCAGCAAGGGTGCGCCGAGAAGCTACCTTAACTTTAGGCTATTTAAAAGACGAAGAAGTAACTGAATTACTTTGTGAAGCTTTAACTGACGATCCCGATTGGCAAGTCCGCCGTAATGCTGCCCAATCCTTAGCCTTACACCAAGATACTAGTGCCATTTCCTGGCTAAAAAAAGCCCTAACAGACGAACATTGGCAAGTACGCAAGTTTACTGCCCGTACCCTTCAAACCATTGCTGACGAAAGCGTTATCCCTACTTTAATCAAATGTCTCACCGATGAATACTCCGATATACGTCGTGATGCTGCGATCGCATTAGGCAATATTGGCAACCCCAATGTCTTAAACGCCCTCCAACAAACCCTAGACGATCCCGATGCTGATGTAAGAATATTTTCCCAACGAGCGATCGATAAAATTCGTGGACAACAAATCACAGCTTAGTTCTTTGTCTTTTGTCTTTTGTCTTTTGTCTTTTGTCTTTTGTCTTTTGTCTTTTGTCTTTTGTCTTTTGTCTTTTGTCTTTTGTCTTTTGTCCTTCGTCCTTCGTCTTGTGTCCGCTATCTTCTAATAACCAACAACGAATGACCAATAACCAATGACTAATAACCAATGACCAATGACCAATAAACAACAACAAACCATCCAACTCCTAAAACAAATTATCGAACCAAATCTCAATCAAGATATCGTGAGTTTAGGCATGGTGCGGAATCTTAGGCTAGTTGATGATTACGTTTATCTCAAGCTGTATCTTGGTTCGCATCAATATGACTTAAAAGACAAAGTACAAGCTGCTTTATCCACTCTTGATTGGTGTAAAAAGCCTTATATTCAAGTTTGTACTATTCCTGGGGTAAAACTTACTTTAGCAATTTCTAGTGGGAAAGGAGGTGTTGGTAAATCTACCACTTCTGTGAATTTAGCAATGGCTTTAACTCAATTAGGAGCCAAAGTTGGATTGTTAGATGCAGATGTTTATGGTCCCAATATTCCCCAAATGCTTGGTTTAAATCAGTCTGATGTTCAAGCAATAGATACCCCTCTGGGACAAAAATTTATTCCTCTAGAAGCTCACGGAATCAAAGTAATGTCTGTGGGATTACTTGCTGAACCCGAACGCCCTTTAGCTTGGCGAGGTCCCGTACTGCACAAAATTATCACTCAGTTTATCAACGATGTGGAATGGGGAGAGTTAGATTATCTTTTAATCGATCTCCCTCCAGGTACAGGGGATGCTCAAATTACCATAATTCAAGAAAGCCCCATCTGTGGTGTAGTAATGGTGACAACTCCCCAACAAGTAGCCCTATCTGATGTGCGTCGGGGAATCTATATGTTTCGTCAAGTAGGTGTTCCCGTGTTAGGTATTGTGGAAAATATGAGTTATTTAGTAGATGGAGCAGGAAAGCAAACTGCGATCTTTGGTAGTGGAGGCGGAGAAGAAATAGCCGAGGAATTATCAGCACCATTACTAGGACAAATTCCCCTCGATCCTTGTATCTGTAGTGGTGGTGACGCAGGAAATCCTATTGTAATTAGTCAACCTCATTCTCTAGCTGCTAAGATTTTCAGTCAGATTGCCGTAGCTTTGACTCAAGCATTTAACGAGACTTAATTCAACTAAAAGGTTTAACGACGGTTTTGTTATTGGTTCGACCAAAATTGCCCATGACTCGATGATCTGAGTTTAACCACATTTAGATGTCAGATAGGGAAATAGTTCTGGCAAATCACAACAGTCGAGTAAGTTTATGATTGTCCCACGATCGCCCTTCAAAATCTCTGCTGCATCTTCTAACTTGCCAATTCCCGACATATTACCCGTAGTCTCAACAAAACGACAAGCTGCTTCTACCTTTGGTTGCATGGAACCAGGAGCAAAGCTATAGTTGCGTAACTGCTGTGGGGTTGTCCTGGATATTGGTTTTGCTTCTGGAGTATTCCAGTTAGTATAGACCGCATCTACATCAGTCAATAGTAGTAAAGCATCTGCTTGTAACTCTGTTGCCAGTAATGCTGTCGCTAAATCTTTATCGATAACTGCTTCAACTCCGCGAATACTCCCTGCGGGGGTAACAATAACAGGTATGCCACCACCGCCAGCACATACTACTAAGGCTCCCACTTTTACGAGCAACTTAATTGTGGGTAATTCCAAAATTCGCCTAGGTTCAGGAGAAGGAACAACACGACGATAACCTTTGCCATCGGGGGCAATTGCCCAACCTCTATCTTTAGCTAATTGTTTGGCTTCTGTCTCGGAATAAACTGCACCAATAGGTTTAATGGGTAAAGCCAAAGCAGGATCGCAAGGATCTACTTCAATTTGAGTCAGGAGAGTGACTATTTGCTTGTCTGGTAATTGATTACAAAGTTCTTGTTCAATTAAATAACCGATCGCGCCTTCTGTTTCTGCATCTAACACATCTAGGGGATAGGGTTTTACTTGCTTATAACTTTCTGCTTGCATTGCTAATAGCCCCACCTGAGGACCATTGCCGTGAGTGACTACTACCCGATGTTCCCTAGCAATTTCTGCGATCGCTTGTGCTGCGAGCCGAATATTTTGTCGCTGGATTTCTACTTCTGGCGGTTGACCTCGCTTAATTAAAGCATTACCTCCCAAGGCAATAACTACTAGCATAGTTATTTATCCTCCCAAGTTATTACGAGCAAGAAATTCCTCTATTTGAGCAGATAAACTAGGTTTACCTACTTCCGCAAATTCATAGCGAGCCCTTACTAATGGCTTATTGAGTTTCATTAGAGAACCTAGATCACTGGGAGTTGCTGCTACGACTACATCAGCCTCTGCATTATTGATAGTTGCTTCTAGTGCTTTGAGTTGGGCGGGAAAATAACCCATAGCTGGTAATACCGATCCGATATGGGGATAGCGAGCATAAACTTCAGCAATTTCAGGAACAGCATAGGCTCTAGGATCGACAATAGCTGCTGCTTGGGCGCGGGTAGCAGCTACATAGCCTGCACCATAAGCCATTCCACCATGAGTGATAGTTGGAGCATCTTCGACTACTATGACTTTGCGATCGCGTACTCCTTCGGCATCTTCTAATTGGATTGGGGAAGCACCACGAACAATTATGGCTTGGGGATTTACTTTTTTAACTGTATCGCTAACTTTTTGTATATCAGCATCCGCAGCCGAATCAACTTTCGCGATGATGACAATGTCTGCCATTCGTAATACTACTTCTCCTGGGTGATAAGTAGTTTCATCTCCAGGGCGCAAAGGATCGACTAAGACCAAGTGTAGATCGGGTTTAATGAAAGGAAAGTCATTATTACCACCATCCCAGAGGATAATATCCGCCTCTTGTTGGGCTTTGTCAACAATTACTCCATAATCAACTCCTGCATAAACTACGTTACCAATATCTAGATGGGGTTCATATTCTTCCCGTTCTTCGATAGTACATTTAGCTAGATCTAAATCAGCTTTGGTAGAAAACCTTTGCAATACTTGTTTTTCTAAATCCCCATAGGGCATGGGATGACGTATAACTGCTACCTTTAACCCTTTTTGTCGTAGAAGTGTGGAGAGCCAACGGGTAGTTTGAGATTTCCCACAACCAGTTCTCACCGCAGAAACAGCAATTACAGGTACTTCGGCTGACAGCATAGTTCGTTCTGCACCCAAAAATAAAAAATCTGCCCCTGCTACCATTGCTCGTGATGCCAAGTGCATAACTTCAGCATGAGTGAGATCACTATAGGCAAACACTACACAATCTATCTGTTCTCGGCGACAAAGAGATTCTAATTCTGTCTCATCAACGATAGGAATACCCTTGGGATAAAGAGAACCTGCTAGATTAGGTGGATAGTAACGATTAGCAATTCCTGAAATTTGTGCTGCTGTAAATGCTACTACTTCTACTTCTGGATCATCGCGATATACCTGATTAAAATTATGAAAATCCCGACCTGCTGCTCCCATAATGATAATTTTAGTAGGTGGTCTTGGGGAAGTTGAAGTACTATGCAAATCTCTTTCAGATTCCTTTTGACTCTCCATAAAGTTACTCCTTGATTTCGTAATCAGATCAAAAAAGCATCAACAAAAATAAGTCGATCTAATAATTGGTAGTTGACTACTTATATATAATTATCTTGAAGAACTTGTGAAGAAAGAAAAAAAGCGCACCGCGAAGGGGATCTCTTCGAGATCGCTTCAGACTCTTTTCTTGATTCAGGGCATTTAATGCCATGGGTCGTATGATTACAATTGCTGAGAATAGAAACTAGCATAACGACCGTTTAAGGTTAATAATTCTTGGTGTGTTCCAGACTCAATTATTTTGCCCTTTTCTAATACTAAAATTTTATCCGCATTCTTTACTGTGCCTAATCTATGGGCAATAACAAATACAGTACGATTTTCCATAATTCGCATCATGGCTTCTTGTACTAAAGCTTCTGATTCTGAGTCTAAAGCCGAAGTTGCTTCATCTAAAATTAGGATACGAGGATTAGCTAAAATAGCTCTTGCGATCGCGATTCTTTGTCTTTGTCCACCTGATAAGTTTACCCCTCTTTCTCCCACATAAGTATAGTAGCCTTGAGATAGTTCAGTAATGAATTGAT
>JASJDF010000092.1 GCA_030065715.1 Xenococcaceae cyanobacterium MO_188.B19
GGGATATCTAGTAACTTACCAAATGCAGTAGGATTACCATTGCTATCTACAGCAGTAATTGCAGCAATTTTGAAAGGATCGTTTCCGCCTCTTTCTAAAAGTAGGAATCCTGCATGATCTTTATATTGTTGTTGAACCAGAAGTCCCCCATCTATCAAGAAATCTACTCGTTCGATGTTGTTGTAGTTTACTCCACCTTTGTTGGCAAATACATTGTCAGTTCCTGTGCTAATAAATTCACTTCTAACAGCTTCTTCCATAGTGAATATTTCATCACTAGCAATACTGCCATTAGAACCAGATTTTAGGAAGTAAATATGTCTTTCTCCTTTGACTCGTTTGTTATCGACTCTGCGGAACTTAACATCATCAACGAGTTGCAGTAAAGAATAGCTTTTATCTCCTACTGAAAATCCAGTAAGCCTGATATTATCACCAGTTCCAAAATCTTTGTCGTAACAATTAGCATCATTATTATTACAAAAGGTGTTAGTAGTAGGTCTTCCTCTAACATTTTCTGTTGTTAGGGAACTGATACCTTGTGGTTGTGAAGAGCCTTCTGTTGCCTTAGCCTTATTAACTGCTGATGTTGCTATAATTCCGCTAGATAGTGCTAGTAAAAGACTAGAACTCCAAATTATTTTTTTTAAGCTTGGCTTATAATTAAATCTAGACATTTTCAATACTTGATAATTTAAAGTGTGTGTGGTTGTACGAAATTACTTAGTTGATGTATGGGAAACTTCAAAAAAATTGGAGATGGAGTATAAAATATTTTTCCCTTTGCTCATACAATCTAACTGCTACGATTATTGATTAAAAAAATTCACAAATTGTAGTCATTGTTGTGTCTGGTAAAACTAGCATTTGTATTGCTAAATCTTGCATAGTTACTAATTTGTCTGGATCAGTATTGATATCTGCATAATTTTCTACCGCCTTTTCAATTTGTGACTCACTAGCATTAGTTGGAGAGTTACAAACTGCTGCTGTCACCGAAATTACTTGCTTTTCAGTAAGTTTTTTGGGACTTGCATATGCAATTTGAGAGCTTATTAACGTCAGTGCAGCAACGGAGATATAGATTAACTTTTTCATGATTATTAGTTTCTGTAAATAGTGTGGTACTTGTGAATAATTAATGTCTTAGTTTGATGATGAATCACTAATATTGATATCTCTGAAAGATATATTGATCAATTCATCTGGAATCTGCTTTCTTCTACAAATTAACAAAGACCTGCAATAGTCGTAAATCCCCAAAATTACGGCTTTTCATATATAAAAAATTTGCAAAGCACTAATATTTAATTTTAAATTCTGGGTAGTTTTGTTTTAAACTAAATTAAAACTTTTTGTTTGATCGAGTTAAAGATATTTACGTAAATCAACTATTATTGATTGGGAGATAAATTAACTTAAAAAAATAAATATAAAATCTAAGTATTTTTACAGAAAAATTAAGCTAATTCTGAAAATATTGCTGTAAATCTTGTAGAGATGACGCTAAAATATGGTGCTGCTTATTCCGTATTAATCCTGAGACTCGGTTAATTGGAATTATCTGTACTACACAATTGCTATAAGCAATAGTATCTAAATCTTGGATAAATTCAGAAGTCCAAATATTTTCTGCAACAGGAATAGCTTGTTCTTTTAAGCAATTTAATAAATGCGATCGCGCAATACCAGGTAAAATTCCAACTTCTAACTTAGGGGTGTGCCAGCAACCACCTTTATATCCCCAAAGATTTCCTGTACTAGTTTCGAGCCAATTACCATCCCTATCACATAATATAGCTTCTTGAGCGTTCAATTGGCGAGCTTTTTGTAGTGCTAAATAGGCTGGTAGATAATTACCTGTTTTGTGATGGGAGAGACTGCGACGATAAATAGAGTCTTTTGCTACCCAAGCAGTGATACCCTTTTGTTGTTTGGTAGTTAAATCTGGTGGTAATTGTCTTCCTGTAATCCATTCTTTACCATCAGGGAAGACCACGATTCTAATAACAGGGAAATAAGTTAGTAGAGATTCTACTCCTACTTTTAATCTCTCCCAATCTGGTTGTTGCCAATTAAAACTAATAATACTATGCTTTAGGCGATCGCAATGAGACCGCCAATGAGTTAACGGATGGCTAAGAGACTGTTGATATACTCTCATGGTAGTGAACACTGTCGCACCATATAATAGTGCAGGTTCACTGATGCTGAGATTGATATTGTCGCTTTCGACTAGTTTTCCGTTATACCAATACATAGAAGCATTAGAAATTTCAAAGCAATACTACTCATTCCTCATTTATGTTGTAGAGATTAGTCGCTGCATCGTCTAATATTTCTTCAAGTTGACTAGTGTTAGCTTGAAACAAGCTTAAAGAGTTTTTGACTTTTTGGATATTTAAGGTGATTTTTTTCATAATGATCTGCACCACTTTAGTTTCTTTGGGATTAGCGACTAGGCTAATCTCCCTCAGCAATAAGTTTTGCAGATTATTCAACTCAGAAAAGATGATCATAGTATCTTGCATTGACCCGCGAAGTTCAGCTACTCTGTCTTTGGCAAAAGTTACTGAGTCTTTAGAAACATCTAGCTTATTCAGGGTTTCTTCTAAGGCTGCCATTTTGGCTGCAAATTTAGTTCTTAACAGAGATGCTCCCATTTGAATGCCAATTGCTTTTAACCATTCTATTTCCTTCGGTTGCCAGTCTCTAAAAGCAAAACATTGATGAACTACCAACAAGCCATAAAGTTCTTCATTGGGTAAGTTAATTGGTACGATAACGCTGGCTTTAACTGCTATTTTTTCCAAATTTTCAACATAGCAATCACTCATTCCTGCTTCATAGATGTTATTGATGGCTTTAATTCTGCCTTGTTGGTATTGATCTTTATAGGTCTTATCAAAACAAGAATCTTCAATTACACTTCCCAGAATAGGAGCAAGAGCTTCAATAGAAGACTCAGCTACGATTTTTCCTAGATTAGAAGTTGCTAAACTATATACTACCACGCGATCGCATTCCAGAAACTCCCTGACTCGATCTACCCCAACTTGCAATAGCTGAGATTTATTGCTTTGAAGATTAAATTCATGAATTACATGGATAAGAGAATCTTGCCATTGGTTAGTCTTAGCTAGTTTAGTTGCCAAACAATTATATTCTTTTGCCTTTTCTACCTGTCCTATAGTCCAACCTGCAATCTGGATGGCAAAATTAATCTCAGATTGTTGCCACTCACGAAAATCTCTACATTGGTGCATCACCATTAAACCAAGTAAAGAGCTATCACTCTGAATTAAAGGAATAACTAAATTTGCCTTGACTTCTATTTGCTCTAAATTTTCGATGTAGCAAGCACTCATTCCTGCTTCATAGATATTAGCAGTTGCCTTGACTCTTCCTCGTTGATATTGATTGATATAACGGGTTTCAAAACAAGGATCTTCGATAACAGAACCGAGAGCAGGTGTAAAACCTGGAGTTAGAGCTTCGGCTACTATTTCTCCCTGAGATTGGTCAAGTAAACTATACACCACAACGCGATCGCATTCTAAAATTTGATGTACAATTTCTACACTAGTTTGCAAAATATCTTGTTCGTTGTTTTTATCCCGTAATTGTTTAAAGGTGTTGGTTAAGATATTCAGTAAACTACTTTGAATGGAATCGTGGTTTAACTCATTATTCTGATTGTTGTCTGAAACGGACTCGTCAATAGTCATAAATTTGAAATTATTATTATTTTGTTAAATAGGAATTTTTGCTAGCAAATCTATTTAAATTTGAGCAACTAGCTCAGGGGTAAATTTACCCTAGTATGATTAAATTTTGCACCTACTAATATCAATTGTTTCCGTAAAATTACTAGTGATACAAAAGAAACATTTAAATGGAATAAGTAGAACTACTTAGATACTACCCTATTGCCTCAAAGTAGTCTTCCGTAATAGCACTTATATCTTAGGGGGGGGTTACCAATACAGGTGTAATAAAAAATACACATATATCCGTATTCATTAAGGTTCATAATCAGATTAATCTTGATGTTTACCGTTAAATCAGCAAAAATCAGCTTGACTGATGCTGAAAATATCTGTTACAATTCTGGTTCTGACTGTAAATAAATAAATTCCTAACTGTTTGTTAACGAAGAGAAATCCTTAAATAAAAACTGTGGCTAACTCGAAATCAGCAATTAAAAGAATAGCGATCGCAGAACGCAACCGCCTTCGCAATAAAGCTTATAAGTCCTCGATCAGAACTTTAATGAAAAAATGTTTCGCTGCTGTTGATAGTTACGGGGCAGAACAGACACCCGAAAATAAAGCACTAGTAGAAGAAACTATGTCGAAAGCATACAGTAAAATAGACAAGGCAGTGAAGCGTAAAATCCTACACCGCAATACAGCAGCTAGGAGGAAATCCCGTTTAGCTAAAGCTTTAGCTAAAGCGACAGCTTCTTAAATTAGGCATTAGTGCTGAAGTAACCTACTACGTCAGACTAAGCTAAAATACCATGCTATTCTATCTCTACCAAGCCAGCAATTAGGTTATGCAACTAATTGATACCCATGTTCACATCAACTTTGATGTATTTCAGGGCGACCTTACTCTACTAAGAAAACGTTGGCAAGAAGCAGGTTTAGTTCATTTAGTTCATTCATGTGTCAAACCAGATGAATTTCAGGGAATACAGTCTCTAGCAGATCGATTCCCTGAATTGTCATTTGCAGTTGGATTACATCCTTTAGATGTTGACGATTGGCAAAAAGACACTGCTGAGAAGATTGAAAGTCTTGCTTTATCCGATAAACGAGTTGTGGCTATTGGAGAAACAGGACTAGATTTTTTTAAAGCAGACAATCACGAAGCCCAAAAACTAGCCTTTTACGCTCAATTAGAAATCGCCCAAAAACTTGATAAGCCCGTAATAATTCACTGTCGGGATGCAGCTTCTGCCATGAAAGAATTGGTAGAAGCTTTTTGGCGGGAGCGAGGACCAGTCAAAGGAGTGATGCACTGTTGGGGAGGCAATAAGGAAGAAACTAAATGGTTTTTAGACTTGGGATTCTATATCAGCTTCAGTGGAATAGTAACATTCAAAAAAGCTCAACAAATTCAAGAATCAGCAAAATTTGTTCCCAGCGATCGCATATTAGTAGAAACTGATTGTCCTTTTTTGGCTCCTGTGCCCAAAAGAGGGAAAACCAACGAACCTTCCTACGTCAAGTACGTAGCAGAAAAAGTCGCCCAATTGCGGGAAGTTTCCCTAGAAACACTAGCACAGCAAACCACAGCTAATGCTTGCCAACTTTTTAACCTTAAAATTACTTCCAACACAGATTCACCCAGGAATAATCAAGCACTAGTTTAAAACGATTTAAGGAGCAAATCCTGACTCAAAAAACTCTGCCCATTATCCAGGCTTCTCATTGTGATAGATTAGCCAGTCTCCAGATAATGGGATAATCTTCAGGCTTCAAGCTATCTTGCAGAATCAGCAACCTTATATATACAAACTTGATCGACAATAACTCTTATGCTTAACTTAGCTCACAGCTTGCTACCAGACTTAATCGAAATTCAACGTTCTAGTTTTCGTTGGTTTCTTGAACAAGGCTTAATTGAAGAACTCAATAGTTTTTCTCCCATTACTGACTATACAGGTAAATTTGAATTACATTTTATTGGGGAAAAATATCAACTTAAAGAGCCTAAATATAATGTAGATGAAGCCAAAAGTCGAGATAGTACTTATGGCGTACAAATGTATGTTCCCACCCGTTTAATCAACAAAGAAAACGGGGAAATCAAAGAAATGAAAGTATTTATCGGCGATCTTCCCCTAATGACCGATAGAGGAACTTTCATTATCAACGGAGCAGAAAGGGTTATTGTTAACCAAATTGTGCGCTCCCCTGGGGTTTATTACAAGGCAGAAACCGATAAAAACGGTAGAAGAACCTATTCCGCTTCTTTGATCCCCAACCGAGGAGCTTGGCTCAAGTTTGAAACTGATAAAAATGGCTTGGTGTGGGTGCGGATTGACAAAACCCGCAAACTTTCAGCTCAAGTGCTTCTCAAAGCCATTGGTTTGAGTGATAACGAGATTATGGATGATCTGCGCCATCCTGATTTTTATCAAAAAACCTTAGATAAAGAAGGTAATCCTAACGAGGAAGAATCCTTACTAGAGTTGTATCGGAAATTAAGACCAGGAGAACCTCCCACCGTTAGTGGGGGACAACAGCTACTAGAATCTCGTTTCTTTGACCCCAAACGCTACGATTTGGGTAAAGTAGGGCGTTATAAATTAAATAAAAAACTGCGCTTGACAGTAGCGGATACAGTTAGAGTGCTAACTCCCACGGATATTTTAGCAGCGATCGATTATTTGATTAACTTGGAATTTGATGGTGGTAGCACAGATGACATCGATCACCTAGGTAATCGTCGGGTGCGCTCTGTAGGAGAACTACTACAAAACCAAGTTAGAGTAGGTCTCAATCGTTTAGAGAGAATTATTCGCGAACGGATGACTGTCAGCGAAACAGATAGTCTCACCCCAGCAGCTTTAGTCAATCCCAAACCCTTGGTAGCAGCAATTAAAGAGTTTTTTGGCTCATCCCAACTTTCCCAGTTTATGGATCAAACCAATCCTTTAGCAGAGTTGACTCACAAGCGTCGTCTCTCTGCTTTGGGTCCTGGAGGATTAACTAGGGAAAGAGCGGGCTTTGCCGTTCGAGATATTCACCCTTCTCACTACGGACGTATTTGCCCTGTCGAAACTCCTGAAGGACCAAATGCGGGATTAATTGGTTCTTTAGCTACCTATGCTCGTGTCAATCCCTATGGATTTATTGCCACCCCCTACTATCCCGTAAAAGACGGAAAAGTTCTACGGGATGATCCTCCTCAGTACTTAACCGCTGATGAAGAAGATGATTTAAGGGTTGCTCCAGGGGACGTAGCCACCGACGAGGAAGGGAATATTACTCAAGAAACTATTCCCATCCGCTACCGTCAAGAATTTTCTACTTGTACTGCTGAAGAAGTAGATTATGTAGCAGTGTCTCCTGTGCAAATTGTTTCTGTAGCGACTAGCCTCATTCCTTTCTTAGAACATGATGATGCTAACCGCGCCCTTATGGGTTCTAATATGCAGCGACAAGCTGTACCTTTACTACGTCCTGAGCGTCCCTTAGTAGGCACAGGTTTAGAAGCTCAAGCAGCAAGAGACTCGGGAATGGTGGTAGTCTCTCGTACCCATGGAATAGTAACTTTTGTAGATGCTACTGTGGTAAGAATCCGAGTCGGAGAGGGGGAAAATGACCCCCATGCTCCCGCGCCTGGTGTGGAGCTAGAGTATAAATTACAAAAATATCAGCGTTCTAACCAAGATACTTGTTTGAACCAGCGTCCTTTGGTTTATGTCGGGGAAGAAGTTGTTCCTGGACAAGTTTTAGCAGATGGTTCTGCCACGGAAGGGGGAGAATTAGCCTTGGGGCAAAATGTTCTAGTTGCTTATATGCCCTGGGAAGGCTACAACTACGAAGATGCTATTCTCATTAGTGAAAGATTGGTTTATGACGATGTTTATACCAGTATTCACATTGAAAAATTTGAAATTGAAGCTAGACAAACTAAACTAGGACCCGAAGAAATTACCAGAGAAATTCCCAATGTCGGGGAAGACGCACTGAGAAATTTAGATGAACGAGGCATTATTCATGTTGGTGCTTGGGTAGAATCGGGCAACATTTTAGTAGGGAAAGTTACTCCTAAGGGAGAATCAGACCAACCCCCAGAAGAAAAATTACTCAGAGCTATCTTTGGGGAAAAAGCCAGAGATGTAAGGGATAATTCCTTGAGAGTACCCAACGGGGAAAAAGGTAGAGTGGTAGATGTGCGAGTCTTTACCAGAGAACAGGGAGATGAATTACCACCAGGGGCTAACATGGTAGTACGGATTTACGTAGCTCAAAAACGTAAAATCCAAGTTGGGGATAAAATGGCAGGTCGTCATGGAAATAAAGGGATTATTTCCCGCATTCTGCCCATCGAAGATATGCCCTATCTCCCTGATGGCAAACCTATAGACATAGTCCTCAATCCCCTAGGTGTACCTTCTAGGATGAACGTAGGACAGGTCTTTGAGTGTCTCCTCGGTTGGGCTGGGGAAAACCTGGGTATGCGCTTTAAGATTATGCCTTTCGATGAAATGCACGGTAAAGAGGCATCCAGGCAAACCGTACACGGGAAAATTAAAGAAGCTACTCGTAAATATCGCAAAGAGTGGGTATTCGACGATAATAATCCTGGCAAAATTCGGGTATTTGATGGTCGCACAGGAGAAGCTTTTGACCGACCTGTAACTGTGGGTAAAGCCTATATGCTCAAGTTAGTTCACTTAGTAGACGATAAGATTCACGCCCGTTCTACAGGTCCTTATTCCTTAGTAACCCAGCAGCCTTTGGGTGGTAAAGCTCAACAGGGGGGTCAACGTTTTGGAGAAATGGAAGTATGGGCATTGGAAGCTTATGGCGCAGCTTATACCTTGCAAGAATTGTTAACAGTGAAATCCGACGATATGCAGGGGCGAAATGAAGCTCTTAATGCGATCGTTAAAGGTAAGCCGATTCCCCGTCCAGGTACTCCAGAATCCTTCAAAGTATTGATGCGTGAGTTGCAATCTCTAGGATTAGATATTGCAGTTCATAAATTAGAAGCTTTAGATGATGGTAGTAGCCAAGATATTGAGGTAAATCTGATGGCAGATAGTTCTCGTCGTACGCCAAACCGTCCTACCTATGAATCTTTAAGTCGAGAAGACGTACAAGAGGAAGCTTAAATATTTTCCACCATTTACGATAAGAGAATGGTAGTCAATCATAACTAAATTCTCTTATCTTCTGTGCCTAATTGCTAACTGTAGATTGCTGAAAGATGAGAAACCAACAAGAACAACGCTTTGATTACGTCAAGATTGGGATTGCTTCTCCTGAGAGAATTCGTCAATGGGGAGAAAGAACCCTCAATACTGGACAAGTAGTAGGAGAAGTTACCAAGCCAGAAACAATCAATTACAGAACCCTTAAACCTGAGATGGATGGGTTATTTTGCGAGCGCATTTTTGGTCCAGCTAAAGACTGGGAATGCCACTGTGGCAAATATAAGCGAGTGCGCCATCGGGGAATTATTTGCGAACGCTGTGGGGTAGAGGTCACAGAATCTAGAGTGCGCCGTCACCGTATGGGTTTTATTAAACTGGCTGCCCCAGTAACTCATGTTTGGTATCTCAAAGGGATTCCTAGTTATTTGAGTATCATTCTGGATATGCCTTTGCGGGATGTGGAACAAATTGTTTATTTCAACTCCTATGTAGTTCTTGACCCTGGTAATGCCCAAAATCTCTCTTGCAAGCAACTACTCACTGAAGATCAATGGATTGAAATTGAGGAGCAACTCTACAGTGAAGATTCAGACCTAATAGGAGTAGAAGTAGGAATCGGTGCGGAAGCAATTCAGAGATTGCTTGAAGAAGTAGAACTAGAAACCGAAGCAGAACAACTCAGGGAAAATATTGGCGAGGCTAAAGGACAAAAAAGAGCCAAGTTAATTAAACGCTTACGAGTAATTGATAATTTTATTGCCACAGGAGCTCGTCCTGAATGGATGATTTTAGCAGTTATTCCTGTAATTCCCCCAGATTTACGACCGATGGTGCAATTGGATGGGGGGAGATTTGCTACTTCCGACCTTAACGACCTCTATCGCCGAGTTATTAACCGTAATAATCGTCTGGCAAGATTACAAGAAATTCTGGCACCAGAAATCATTGTCCGTAATGAAAAACGGATGTTGCAAGAAGCAGTAGATGCCTTAATTGATAATGGTCGTCGTGGTCGTACTGTAGTAGGTGCCAATAATCGTCCTCTTAAATCTTTATCGGACATTATTGAAGGAAAACAAGGGCGTTTCCGACAAAACCTGTTAGGAAAAAGGGTTGACTATTCAGGACGTTCTGTAATTGTAGTAGGTCCCAAGTTAAAGATTTATCAATGTGGTTTGCCTAGAGAGATGGCAATTGAATTGTTCCAACCCTTTGTAATTCACCGTTTAATTCAAAGTGGCATGGTCAATAATATCAAGGCAGCGAAAAAGATGATTCAACGGGGAGAAGCTCAAGTATTTGAAGTCTTAAAAGAAGTAATTACGGGTCATCCTGTGATGTTAAACCGCGCTCCTACTTTGCACCGTTTAGGTATTCAAGCTTTTGAGCCAATTTTAGTGGAAGGACGAGCTATTCAATTACATCCTTTGGTATGTCCTGCTTTTAACGCGGATTTTGACGGAGACCAAATGGCAGTTCATGTGCCTCTATCCCTAGAATCTCAAGCGGAAGCTAGATTATTGATGTTGGCTTGTCACAATATTTTATCTCCTGCAACGGGTAAACCTATTGTTGCTCCTTCTCAAGATATGGTTTTGGGTTGTTACTATTTAACCGCAGAAAATCCCCAAGCAACTAAGGGAGAAGGCAGACGCTTTGGCAATATGGATGACGCAATTAAAGCTTTTGAACAGGGACAAGTTGATCTTCATGCCTATGTTTGGTTGCGTTGTGATTTAGAGGTGGACACAGCAGAACCAGATAACGAGGTTGTAGAACAAGAAGTCTTGGGTGATGGCACTATTGTCAAATATTACAAGCAGCGATTTGTTAGAGAAACGGAGACAGGAGAATTATTAGCTCAATATATTAACACCACAATTGGAAGGATTATTTACAACAAAACAATTCAGGAAGCTCTAGAAACCTCGGTTTAATAAGCTCTTGAGAGTGAATTGTGGAAGCAAAATAGTTTGCAGCCTAATGAGTTGACAACTTTAAGAAAAATCATTCATCAGGGATCAAGTATGAAATTTTATAATCGCATTGTTGATAAAGGTCGTCTAAAAAAATTAATTGCTTGGGCTTATACTGAGTACGGTTCTGCGCGATGCGCTACTATGGCGGATTTGCTCAAAGATATGGGCTTTCGCTACGCTACCAGAGCTGGGGTATCGATTAGTGTGGACGATTTGAAAGTTCCCCCTCAAAAACCTGAGATGTTGGAAGCAGCGGAAGAGGAAATTCGCCAAACGGAAGAACGTTATCGCAAAGGTGAAATTACCGAGGTTGAACGTTTCCAAAAAGTTATTGATACCTGGACTATTACTTCTGAGAATCTGAAGAATAAGGTTGTAACCAATTTTAAAGATACAGACCCTTTAAATTCGGTTTATATGATGGCATTTAGTGGTGCCAGAGGTAACTTATCTCAAGTGCGTCAGCTAGTAGGAATGCGGGGTTTGATGGCTGATCCTCAAGGGGAAATCATTGACCAACCAATTAAAACCAATTTCCGTGAAGGACTAACCGTAACAGAATATATTATTTCTTCTTATGGTGCGAGAAAAGGTTTGGTAGACACCGCCCTTCGTACTGCGGATTCTGGTTACTTAACCCGCCGTTTGGTGGATGTTTCCCAAGATGTGATTGTTCGGGAAATTGATTGTGGTACCCAAAGGGGTATTTTGCTGGAAGCCATGACAGATGGAGATCGCACATTAATTCCCCTTGCCAACAGATTATTTGGCAGAATACTAGCGGAGGATGCCATATGTGATGAGACAGGAGAAGTTGTTGCCGAACGTAATCAAGACTTAGACGAGGAAATCTCTCAAGAAATTGGTCGTAGATGTAAATCTGTGGTGGTGCGATCGCCTTTAACCTGTGAAGCTGCTCGTTCCGTATGTAAAAAATGCTACGGCTGGAGTCTAGCTCATGGCAAGATGGTAGATATGGGAGAAGCAGTAGGAATTATTGCTGCTCAATCCATCGGAGAGCCAGGAACCCAATTAACTATGCGTACCTTCCACACAGGGGGGGTTTTCACTGGGGAAGTAGCACGCCAAATTAAGGCGGAAAAAGATTCTATTGTTAGATTTACTAAAGGTTTAAGTACTCGTAAAGTTAGAACTCGTCATGGGGACGAAACAGAGCAAGTAGATAGTGTAGGGGACTTAGTTTTAGAACCAATTAAAAAAGGCAAAAAACAGTCCTACCCCCTTACCGCAGGTTCATTAATTCACGTATTTGATGGACAAGAAGTTAAAGCAGGTGAATTACTGGTAGAAGTAGCTAAAGCTAAAGTTCAAAAATCCACCGAAAAGGCTAATAAAGACGTAACTTCTGATTTGGCGGGAGAAGTACTGTTTGCCAATTTAATTCCTGATGAAAAAACCGACCGTCAAGGTAATACTACCAAAATCGCTAAAAATGCAGGTTTGCTCTGGGTATTATCAGGAGAAGTATATAATTTACTTCCTGGTGCCGAACCTTTAGTCAAAAACGGCGACAATGTTTCTCCAGGAGACGTTTTGGCTCAAACTCGACTCACTTCTATGAGTGGTGGGGTGGTTCGTATGACTCCCAATAGTCGAGAAATTGAAATTGTCACTGCTTCGGTATTACTCGACCAAGCAGAAGTAAAAATGGAAAGCGACGGTGGTCGAGAACAATACATAGTCTATACTGCGGACAATCAGAAATTTTTACTTAAAACTGCTCCTGGGACAAAAGTACAAAATCATCAGGTGGTAGCAGAATTAGTAGATGATCGCTACAGAACCCATACTGGAGGAATCATCAAATATGGGGGAGTAGAAATCGGCAAAGGTAGTCGCAAACAAGGATATGAAATTACCAAAGGCGGAAGTTTACTCTGGATTTCGGAAGAAAGTCACGAAGTGAACAAAGATATTTCCCTACTAATAGTTGAAGATGGTGAATACATCGAAGCGGAAACAGAAGTAGTAAAAGACATTTTTGCTCAATCTTCTGGAGTGGTAGAAGTAGTTCAGAAAAATGATATTCTCCGAGAAATTATTATTAAACCAGGGGAAATTCACCTGCTAGATGATATTGACCCTAAACTAGACGGACAACTAATTCAACCAGGAACAGAAGTTTTACCAGGAGTTATGGTAGAAGAACTGAAGTATGGGGAAATAGTTGATACTACCGAAGGACCTGCACTATTACTAAGAGGAGTAGAGGAATATCAAATTGCAGATGAGCCAGCAGTTCCTTCCCAAGCATCGATTAATAGTGAAGATGGTCGTAAAATTGAACTCCGCTCTGTTCAAAGACTATTCTTCAAGGATGGGGAACGGGTCAAATCTGTTAATGGAGTTTCTTTACTAAGTACCCAACTAGTTTTAGAAATAGATAATGTTGATGAGTTAGAAACACCAGCTAACTTGAGTGCAGATATCGAACTACAAGCAGATGAAAATGACTCCGAAACTCAGCGTTTACAGATGGTTATTCTAGAATCTCTAGTTTTACGAAGAGATACAGACGCCGATCCTCATAGTGGAGAGATTGAAACCAAGGTTTTAGTTACAGATGGACAAGAAATCCCTCAAGGTGCAACTATTGCAAGTACTGAAATCAAGTGTAAATCTTCTGGACAAGTTCGGGGTATTAGAGAAGGAGGAGAAGCCATCCGCCGTGTTCTGATTGTAAGAGAGTCTGACCAAATTACCTACGATCTTGATGCCCCTAAAAGTGCCATTGAGTGTAGGGAAGATGACTTGCTAGTAGCAGGGATAGAAGTTATTCCAGGAGTGAAGATAGAACAATCTGGACAAGTTGTAGAAATGGTGGAAACCGAAGGAGGAAAAACCACTTTAGTTCTACGTGATGCTCGTCCTTATCGTGTATCCGCTGGTGCAGTACTCCATATTGATAATGGGGACTTGGTTCAAAGGGGAGACAACCTAGTAATGCTGATTTATGAGCGTTCTAAAACTGGGGATATCATTCAAGGTTTACCTCGTATTGA